>NZ_LAJY01000326.1 GCF_000963705.1 Elstera litoralis
TCCCCGATGATCTGGTGAAAGCCGCCACCATCGACGGCGCGGGCTTCTTCCAGATTTTCTTTAAGATCATGCTGCCGATTTCGACGCCGATCATGGTCGTCTCGATCATTTGGCAGTTCACCCAGATTTGGAACGACTTCCTGTTCGGGGCCTCCTTCAGCTCCGGCGCGTCGGCCCCGATTACGGTGGCGCTCAACAATCTCGTCAACACAACCACGGGCGTGAAACAGTACAATGTGGATATGGCCGCCGCGATTATCGCCGCCCTGCCGACCCTCGTTGTTTATGTGTTCGCCGGGAAATATTTCGTCCGGGGCTTAACCGCCGGATCGGTGAAAGGGTAAGCTCATGGCCACGCTCACAATTAAAAATGTGCAGAAGCGGTATGGGAACGTCGCCGTGCTGAAGGGCATCGACCTCGAACTGCACGATGGCGAATTCCTCGTGCTGCTCGGCCCCTCCGGCTGCGGAAAATCGACCCTGCTGAACATGATCGCCGGGCTCGATACCATCAGCGACGGCGCCATTGAAATCGACGGGCGGGTGATTAACGACATCCACCCGAAAGACCGCGACATCGCCATGGTGTTCCAGTCCTACGCGCTCTACCCGAATATGAGCGTGGCGCGGAACATCGCCTTCGGGCTCGAAATGCGCGGCGTCAATAAGCCCGACCGCGAGGCCGCCGTGAAGAAGGTGGCGGCCCTCTTGCAGATGGAACATCTGTTGGAGCGCAAACCGGCCCAGCTTTCCGGCGGCCAGCGTCAGCGCGTCGCGATGGGCCGCGCCCTGGTGCGCGACCCGAAAGTCTTCCTGTTCGACGAGCCTTTGTCGAACCTCGACGCCAAGTTGCGTGTGGATATGCGCACCGAAATCAAAAAGCTGCATCAGCGCCTGGGCACGACGATTGTCTATGTGACCCACGATCAGATCGAAGCCATGACGCTGGCAACGCGTATCGCCATTATGAAAGAAGGCGTGGTGCAGCAGTTCGCACCGCCCCAGGAAGTTTATGAGCAGCCCGCCAATATCTATGTGGCCAGCTTCATCGGCTCCCCCGCGATGAACTTCATCCCGGCGCAGATTGTGAGCGAGGCCGACCGCATCGGCGTGCGCATCGAGGGCGCGCAAGGCTCCTCCGTCCTGCCGATCCCCGAACCCTCGGCGGCGGTGCTGAAGAAGGTGGGGCACGAGGTCATCCTCGGCGTGCGCCCGGAAACCATTGCCCGCTACCAGCATGGCACGAACCTGCCGCCCAACTTCGCCCGCTTCTCGGCGCAAGTGAGCGTCACCGAACCCACGGGCGCGGATACGCTAACCTATCTCGCGCTCGGTGGCCGCGACGCCATCGCCCGCGTCCCGCCAAAGGAGGCTCCCAACGCCGGGGAAGTGGCGGAATTTACGGTCGATATGGCGCGGGCGTGCTTGTTTGATCCGAAGACGGAACAAAGGATCGGTTAGAGCATCTCACCCCCGCTTCGGCGGGGGTTTCCTTGTCGGGGCGCACCAATCATAACGGCACCTAATCGTAAGACTGAGTAAGGACACTCCCATGCCCCGCCCCCTCATCGAACTCTGCGTTGAAAATACCGATGGTCTGTTGGCCGCCCAGGCGGGCGGGGCGGATCGGGTGGAGCTGTGTGCGTCGTTGCTCGAAGGCGGGCTCACGCCCAGTCTGGGGATGGTGCGGGAAGCGTTGCGGGTGGCGCGGGTGCCGGTGTTTGTGATGGTGCGCCCGCGCGGTGGGGATTTTCTCTATTCCGAGGTGGAATTCGCCGCGATGCTGGAAGACGTGCGCCTCTTCCGGGAGATGGGCGTGCCGGGGGTGGTGTTCGGCTGTTTGACCGCCGACGGCCAGATCGATGCGGCGCGGATGGGCGCGCTGGTTGAGGCCGCCCGGCCGATGCAGGTCACCTGTCACCGCGCCTTCGATATGGTGCCGGACCCGCAGGCGGCGCTCGAAGCGCTGATTGCGCTGAGGGTGGACCGGGTGCTGACCTCCGGCCTCGCCGATAGCGCCGTCGAGGGGCTCGATACCCTGCGCACGACGGTCGAGGCGGCGCGCGGGCGCATCACGATCTTGGTCTGCGGCGGGCTCACGCCCGACACCATCGCGCCGGTGTGGCGGGCGACCCAGGCGGACGAGTTGCATTTCGCCGCTCTCATCGATACCCCGAGCGGCATGCGCTTTCGCAACCCCAGCATCGGCATGGGCGGCACGGCGCTGGAGCGCGAATATACCAACCGCGTGACCAGCGAAGCCCTCGTGCGCCAAACCATCGCCGCCCTAGGTTTTGCGGACTAAATATCGGTTAAACCGCTTCTCCAGCAGCGCAAAAATCCGCGCAATCGCCCAAATCAGCACCAGATAGAAGGGCACCAGCACTAGATAGACCTTTGAATCATAGGTCTGGGTGAAGGCGCGGCCGGCGGCCCCCATCAGGTCCAGCATCGTCACCAGGCTGACGAGGGAGGTGGCCTTCATCGTTAGAATGGTTTCGTTGGAGAGGGCGGGAATGGCGATGCGTAGCCCGCGCGGCAGCAGAATGCGGCGGGTGAGCAGTTTCGGCGACATGCCGCAGGCAAGGGCGGCCTCGCGCTCGCCGTTCGGCACCGCCTGAATGCCGCCGCGAATCGGCTCGGCCATATAGGCCCCGGTATTGAGGGTGAAGGCGATCAACGCCAGCAGGAAGGGCGTGTTCAGCAGCGGCCAGAGGATCGACTCGCGCATCGCCGCCACGTCGCCGCCGTAAAGCTGCATCAGCACCGAGGGCAGGCCGTAATAGATCAGGAAAATCTGCACCAGCAGCGGCGAGCCGCGAAAGCAGACTGAATAAACGAGGGCAGCGCCCGCGATCAGCCAATTCTTCGACAGGCGGGCGAGCGCCAGCGGAATCGCGAGGCAAAAGCCCAGCAGGCACGACAGCACGGTCAGTTGCACCGTCGTCCACAGGCCATTGAGGAACTGCGGCCAATAGTTTTCGGCCAATTCAAGCAGGGAGGTGAGGAGTTCCATGCGCTTAGCCCATCCGCACGCCGCGCCGGGACTTTTGTTCCATCCAGCGCAGGAACAGAGTCGAGACCACGGTAATGGCAATAAAAATCAGGGCGGCGACCGAGTAGAAAGTGAAGGGCGATTTTGTAACCGCTGTGGCGATTTGGGTTTTGCGCAGCAACTCCTGCAAACCCACCACCGACACTAAGGACGTATCCTTAATCAACACCAGCCAGAGATTCCCCAGGCCCGGCAGGGCATAGCGCCACACCTGCGGCAGTTGGATGCGCCGGAAAATCAGCCAAGGCGACATGCCGAAGCTTTTGGCGGCTTCGATCTGCCCGACCGGGATCGCCAGAAACGCGCCGCGAAAGGTTTCCGACGCATAGGAGCCGAACACCAAGGACAGCGCCGTGACGCCGGCGGTAAAGCCATCAACCTCGACGTAATCCTCGAAAATCGAATTAAACAGGCTCTGGACGCCAAAATAAATGATGAGGATGGTCAGCAGTTCGGGCAGGCCGCGCAGCAGATTGGTGAGAATATCCACCCCGCGCGCCAGCCAGCGGATAGGCGAGAGTTTCGCCATCGCCGCCGCAAGCCCGATAAGAACGCCGAAGAACAGCGACGCGGCGGCAAGCTGCGCCGTCATCATCAGCCCTTCGAGCAACTGGGGGCCGAACCCCTGAAGATCAACCATTCGACTCCCTCTCCGGTTCGGCGTGTCGCGTCGTTAGAGGCACTTGGGGCGGCCTGTTGCGCCGCCCCAACCCTCGTTTCAAACCGCGCCGCGCTTAGCGGATATCGAATTCGAAATATTTATTGTTGATCTTGGTGTAGGTGCCGTTTGCCTTGATTGCGGCCAACGCCTTATTGAAAGCGTCGGTCAGGGCCTTATCGCCCTTGCGTACAGCAATACCCGCGCCACTACCCAAAATCGGATCGCGGATGAAATCGCCGACGCGCTCGAACTTGGCGGCACCGCCGTTGGCCTTAACCCACTCGTCGAGCACGGCGCTATCGGCCATGACGATATCGAGACGACCATTGGCGAGGTCCAGATTGGCTTCGTCCTGGGTCTTATACTGCTTCAGGCTCACGTCCTTATAACGCGCTTC
>NZ_LAJY01000327.1 GCF_000963705.1 Elstera litoralis
GTCCACAAGAAGGTGATAACATAAAAAATGTCACCATTGGCCTGAATTTTTGCGAGAATATCTTGCACGCTCGTCCCGTCCCTGCTTTTCGTTCGCTGGTCCTGAAGCCCGCCCTAATCCTTGAGGGAACCGAGACTCACAGTCCAGAGTGTCGCCGCCCCAGTGTAAAGATTAGGTTAAGACTGTGTCATACAGCCCGCCTATTTTTCTCATACGATATGACACAGCCGGTCCGTACCTGGCTACCTGTTATCAATACGAAAAGGGGCCAGATTGAGGTTGCGCATATGAAAATCGACCAAACTCGCCCGGTGGCCGACACTGAGAATGCTCACCGCAGGATCGGCGCAGAGCGCTTGATACACCGCAGTTTCCGAGGTTTCGTCGAGCGCGCTGGTCGCTTCATCGAGAAACAGCCAGCGCGGGCGATGCAGCAAGGCACGGGCGATGGCGACGCGCTGCTGCTCGCCCCCGAGAGGATGTGCGACCAGAGGGCGACATCCTCTAAACGCGGCAGCAAATGGGCGAGTCCGAGTTGCTCCACCACCGCCACGAGGCGCGCGTCGTCCACCGTTTCCGGCGCGGCCGGATAGGTCAGCGCCGCCCGAAGAGTGCCGAGCGGCAGATAGGGGCGCTGCGGCAGGAACAGACAATCTGCCGCGTCCGGCATCTGGAGGCGGCCTTCCGCATAGGGCCAAATCCGCGCGAGCGCCCGTAGCAGCGTGCTCTTCCCGCAACCGGACGGGCCGGTAATCAACACGCGCTCGCCCGCCGTAATCGAAAAATCCAGCGGCGACAGCAAGGCTTGCCCGTTTGGCAGGAACAGGCTGAGGCCCTCAGCCTGGAGCTTGTCAGGCGTGGTAATGCGCGTCACCCGATCCGCAGCTTGGCTTTTCTCGATTTGCTCGACGGCTGCAGTGAAGGTCGTGAGACGATCCACCACCGCACGCCACCCCGCGATGGAGCTATAGGCATCGACCAGGAAGGAGAGCGCGGTTTGCACCTGCGCGAAGTTCTGGCTGATCTGAATCACGTCGCCAAGCTTGATCTGTTGGGCGAAGTAGCGCGGCGCGGCGACGATGAAGGGGAACAGAATGGCGGCCTGTCCGTAAACCGAGGTGGTCATGGTCAGTAGAATCGTCCGACGCATGATCGCCTTATAGTTCGTCACCACCCGGCTAAAAAGATCGGTCAGCGTATGCCCCTCTTGGGGTTCACCGCGATACAGCGCGATACCTTCGGAGTGGTCGCGCACGCGGATCAAGGCATAGCGGAAATCGGCTTCCACCCGCTCCTGTTGGAAATTCAAGCCAATCAGGGGGCGGCCGATCTTATGGGTAATCCAGGTTCCGAGAAGCGCATAGAGCAGCGCCGCCCACAGCATATAGCCGGGGATCGTGATCTCCGTTTCGCCGAGAGAGAAGCTGAGCGGCCCGGATTGCACCCATAGCAGCCCGGCAAAGGTGACGAAGGTTACGATTGCGCTGAGGAGACCCAGCGACAGCGTGAGCGTGATCGCCGTTAACTGGCTCACATCGTCGGACAAACGTTGATCGGGGTTGTCGGCCTTGGCTTCCCCGAGTTGGAGACGGTAATAAACCTGTTCAGACAGATAACGGTGCAAAAAATTTGCCAACCAACCACGTCCGCCACTTAATCGTGAGCATCTGGTTCATATAAATGCGCAGAATTTGAACGCTAATATAGATTGTCGCCAGACGCCGAAGACGAGGATTTCGGTTTTGAAGGTCGGATAGTCCAGCTCTTGCAGGGCATTATAGAAGCGCCCGTACCATTCGTTGAACAGCACATTGACATAAACCAGCCCGAGATTGATGCCGACCAGAAAACCCAGCAACCCCCGCGCAACCCACCGCTGGTCGCCGAACCAATAGGGGGCGATCAAACGCCAAAGATCGTGCCAAAAGCGCGGCGGGGTGCGCTGATCGTCGGACATGAAGGCAATACTCCCAAAAAACCTAAGCCTTAACGGTGTAGGGCGAGCAGAGCAGCCGATCAAGGCAGGATCGGGGCAAATCTCGCCGCCTCGCCCTATCGTTAACGTAAAAGAGAGTCTTTTAACGGGAATAACGACGCGCTATGCTGGCCGGTAAGGCGGACGCCAAAAGTCCGCCATCATTCTCGGGAGGAAATTATGCGGAAGCTGGCTCTGGCCGCCTTGAGCGGATTATTCATGTCAACCGCAGCCCTGGCTGCCGGATCACCCGCCGATCTTTCGGCGCAATGGCTCACCGAAGGCGGCAAGTCGCGCGTCGAAATCGGCGCTTGCCCGAATGCGCCGACACAACTCTGCGGTAAAATCGTTTGGCTGCGCGAGCCGACCAACCCGGATGGCTCGGCCAAGGTCGATAAAGAAAACTCCGACGAAACCCTGAAAAAGCGCCCGATTCTCGGCCTGCAAATGCTGCGTGACTTCAAATGGGACGGCGAGAAGTGGGACGATGGCTATATCTACAACCCGGAAGACGGCAAGGAATACGATAGCGTCATCCGCATCAAAGGCCCCGGTGAGTTGGAAGTGAAAGGCTGCGTGCTGTTCATCTGCAAGCGCCAAGCCTGGACTGACCCGAAAAAGGGGTCGTAAACTCGCATCACGCGATCTTGTCGGCGGCGGGTCTGGCCCCTATGATCCCGCCGCCATGACATATCAATTCAGTCACCGTCACCTGCTGGGGATCGAAGGGCTCAACCCGCTCGATCTGCGGTATCTGTTAGAGCGCGCCGAAAGCTACGTTGCGCTGAACCGTCAAACCGAAAAGAAGATCGCCACTTTGCGCGGGCGGACGATCATCAATCTGTTTTTCGAGAATTCAACGCGGACGCGCACCAGCTTCGAGCTGGCGGGCAAGCGCTTGGGGGCCGATGTCATCAATATGTCGGTGGCCTCCTCCAGCGTCAAAAAGGGCGAAACGCTGATCGATACCGCCATGACGCTGAACGCCATGCACGTGGATGTGCTGGTGGTGCGCCACGGCGAATCGGGCGCGCCGCATCTTTTGGCCCGCAAGCTCAACTGCGCCGTGATTAACGCGGGCGACGGCACCCACGAGCACCCGACGCAAGCGCTGCTCGATGCCCTCACCATCCGCCGCCGTAAGGGTCGCTTGGAAGGGCTTATCGTGGCAATTTGCGGCGATATCGCCCATAGCCGCGTCGCTCGCTCCAATATTCTGCTGCTGAACGCTTTAGGGGCCGAAGTGCGCGTCGTCGCGCCGCCGACGCTGCTTCCAGCGGAAATCGACCGGCTCAACGTCCGCGTCTTCCACTCGATGCGCGAAGCTTGGTCGATGCCGATATCGTCATGATGCTGCGCCTGCAAACCGAACGGATGCAAGGTGCGCTCATCCCCTCCATGCGCGAATATTTCCACTTCTTCGGGCTCGACCGAGAGAAACTGGCCGTCGCCAAGCCCGACGCCGCCGTGATGCACCCCGGCCCGATGAACCGCGGCGTCGAGATCGACAGCGACCTTGCCGATGATATCGACCGCAGCCTGATTAACGAGCAGGTGGAAATGGGCGTCGCCGTGCGCATGGCCTGCCTGGACGTGCTGTCCGAGCGCCTGCCGACGACCGAGGGGGGAAACTAGACATGGGCCAGCCCCCTCTTCTCGTTAAAAACACCCGCTTGCTCGATCCGACCGCAGGCACCGACCGGCCCGGCGACGCGCTGATCCTCGATGGTAAAATCGCCGCGACGGGTACCGGCCTCACCGCGCCCGAGGGATCTGAGACAATAGATGCGGGCGGCGCTTGCCTCGCCCCCGGCCTCATCGATCTGCGCACCCACGGGCGCGATCCGGGCCAAGAGCATAAGGAAACCCTGCGCACGCAAGTGGATGCCGCCGTCGCGGGCGGGATCACGGCGATGGGCGTCATTCCCGATACCGAGCCGGGGATCGAAGACCCAACCTCGGTCGCGTGGCTGGTTCAGCGCAGCCGGGCGCTCGGCAAAGCGCGGGTGCTGCCCTATGCCGCCATGACGCAAGGGCGCAAAGGCCAGCAACTCACCGAGTTCGGCTTGCTGCAAGAGGCGGGCGCGGTCGCCTTCGCCGATGGCGCGAAAGCCACTACCGACGCGCTGGTGCTGCGCCGGGCGCTCGCCTACGCCCGCACCTTCAATGCTGTCCTCTTCACTCACCCCGAAGACCGCGCCCTCACCCGCCACGCCTGCGCCACCGAGGGCGAGTATGCCACCCGCCTCGGGCTTCCCGCCGCCCCTGCTGCCGCCGAACTGCTGCAAGTGCAGCGCGATCTGCTGTTAGCCGAACTCTCCGGCGGGCGGCTGCATATCGGCCCGATTACCACCGGCGCGGCGGTCGAGGCCATTCGCGCCGCCAAAGCCAGGGGCGTGCGCGTGACCTGCGATACGGCGGCGGCCTATATCACCCTCAATGAAATCGCCATTGCCGATTACCGCACCTTCACCAAACTTAGCCCGCCGTTGCGGAAAGAGGAGGACCGGCAAGCGATCATCGACGGGCTCGCCGATGGCACGATCGACGCGCTCAGTTCCGACCATACGCCGGAAGATCAAGACGCCAAGCGCCTGCCGTTTGTCGCCGCCGAGCCGGGGATCATCGGGCTCGAAACCCTACTGCCGTTGGGCCTCGCGCCGGTTCACCAGGGCCGGATGCGCCTGATGGATCTGCTGCGCCGCTTAACGGTCGCCCCAGCCGCGATCCTCGGCCAGCCGGTGCCCAGCCTCGCGGTGGGTGCGGTCGCGGATCTGGTGCTGTTCGATCCCGATGCGCCGGTGCGGCTCAGCGCGGCAACGATGCGCTCAAAATCCAAGAATACCCCCTTCGACGGTTTCCCCAGTCAGGGCAAGGTTCTGGCTACGCTGGTGGATGGCCGCATCGTGTATCGGCGGCCCGCATGACCGACCCCTTGCTGTGGGTAGCCGTCGCGGTGGGGGCTTATCTGCTCGGCGCGATCCCCTTCGGCCTGATCCTCACCAAACTCGCAGGTTTGGGCGATATCCGCGCAATCGGTTCCGGCAATATCGGCGCGACCAATGTGTTGCGCACGGGCCGCAAAGGGCTCGCCGCTGCCACCCTGCTGCTCGACGGCGGCAAGGGCGCGGCGGCGGTTCTGCTCGCGCGCGGGCTGGTGGATGACGATCTTGCACCGCTGATCGCCGGGGTCGCCGCCTTCCTCGGACACCTCTACCCGGTCTGGTTGCGCTTCAAGGGCGGTAAAGGCGTGGCGACGGCCCTCGGCCTCTGGCTCGCCCTAGCCTGGCCCGTGGGGGTGAGTGCCTGCGGGCTATGGTTGCTGACCGCCTATCTCGGGCGGCGCTCGTCGCTGGCGGCCCTCGTCGCCATCGGGCTCACCCCGCTGCTCGCCTGGGGCTTCACGAGCCCCGCCGCCGCCCTGGCAGCTCTGCCCGTATCGGCCCTGGTTTTCTGGCGGCACCGCGAAAATATTCGGCGGCTCCTGGCCGGAACCGAGCCAAAAATCGGCAAATCCCAGAATAAAGCTTGAGAATCGATCCTAACAAGAGTCTCTATCCACCTGAAAAACCTCATGCTATAGTCGCAAATAGTGACACGTGAGGTCGCGGAATGACGCAAGATAAGAAGCCCGGTTTTCTGAAACGGTTGGCCGATGCGTTGTTCGAGGAGGAACCAGAGCAGAACCCGACGCAGCGCCCGAAGCCTGCCGCGCAACGTTCCGTTGCCGAGCAGACCGTGGGCGATCCGGCACCGGGGCTCGATCCCGCCTTTGACAATGATGAAGCCGCCCAAATCAGTGCACGCCTTGCGGCGGTGCAGGACGAAGATGGCCGCGTGGCGGTCAAGCGGGCCGCCGTCGATTGGGATTTCGACGAGGATTTCGGCGCGCTCGCCGTTGCCGAGAAGGCGACCGATATGGCCGTCTCGCAGGTTGTTTTCGCGGCAAAGCTGCAAGAGGTCATCGAAAAGGGTGATAAGGGCAGCGCCGGGAAGTTACAGCTTCTCAACCTGGACGAGATCAAGCGCGAAGCGGGCGACCGTTGGGAACAGATGGCCGAAAAGGCGCAAAGCATCGCCGAGCAGGTCATCCGCCACCGGCTCGCGCCCAGCGATGTTGTCGCCCCCTATGACGATCATAGCTTCATCGTTCTCTTCGCCGAACTGACCGAAGAGCAAGCCCGGCTGAAAGCCGCCGCCATTGCCCGCGAAGTGCGCGAGCGCCTGTTGGGCGAGTTGGGCGTGAAGGATCACGGCTGGGTAAAAGCCTTCGTGACCGACATCGAAACGCTTCAGAACGCGTCCGCCGGGGCAACGCCGGACGAGGCGGTACTCAGTTGGAACAAAGTATTCGAGGCGGAGGAGGATTGCGCCCCGCCCCTGCCCGGCCCGCAAACCATCGATGCCGACCTTCAATCGCGTCTTGGGGAAGTCGGTATCTCCTACCGCCCCACCCTGATGACGACCAAAGGCGTGATTGGGATTTATGCGCCCCATCTTCTGCGGCTCGACGCTTTGAACCGTATCTTGATGGGCGCAGCGGCCTTTCCCCACAATGACGCCGCTGTCACCTTCGAAATGGATAAGGCCGCCGCCAAACGCGCGGTCGATCAGGTTCGGATTGCGCTGAAAGCGGGGCAACGCACGGGCTTGCTGCATATCACGCTGCACACGAGTTCGCTCGTTACGCACTCCAGTGGGCTGATAATCGATATGTTCCGCGCTTTGCCGCCGGAGTTTAGGCGCTTCTTCATCATCGGGATCAATACGCAAACCCCCGGCGTGCCCCAAACGAAACTCTGGGAAGCGCTACCGGCGATTCAGCCCTTCTGCCGCAGCGTCACCGTTCAGGTGACGACCGAGTTTTCGGATTTCGACAGGCTGGCGCGGGCGAAAGTTTCCGCCGTCGGGATCGATCTGGAAGAGCCCGATATCGGCGAGATTACGCCAACGAGCCTGACCCGAGCCATTCTGCCGCTGGCCAAACACGCGACTAAGGCGGGGCTTCATTCCTATCTCTACGGCATCAAGCGCCGGGAAATTGCGCGCGCGGCCAAGGATGCCGGCTTCACCTACCTCAATGGCCCCGCGATTGCCGCCAATACGGCGCAACCTATAATCGCTTAAGCTGCTTGACCCTGGCAGAGCGCAACGGCACTCTGCGCGGGTTATGGCGACCGCTTATTCCCGAGAAGACCGGCTGCATCGGCTGCGCCTCATCCGCAGCGAGAATATCGGCCCGATTACCTTTCATCAGTTGCTGGCGCGCTTCGGCAGTGCCGAGCGCGCGCTTGCAGCGATCCCCGATCTTGCCAAGCAGGGCGGGCGCGGCAAGGCGCTGAAGCTCGCCTCCCTCGCCTCCGTCACGGCCGAAATCGACCGGGTGGCGGCTTTAGGCGGGCGCTTGCTGTTTCACGGCGAGCCCGATTATCCGCCGCTCTTGGCCCAATGCGACGATGCGCCGCCCGCCCTGTGCGTGAAAGGCGATGTGCCGCTGCTGCGCCGCCCCTGCATCGCCCTCGTCGGCGCGCGCAATGCCAGCCTCAACGGTCAAAAGCTGGCCGAACACATCGCGCAAACGCTGACCGAAGCCGGAATTTGCGTGATCTCCGGCCTCGCGCGCGGTATCGATGGCGCCGCCCATCGCGGCGGCCTTACGGGCGGAGCGACTGGGGCCGTGATTGCGGGCGGGATCGATATCGTCTATCCGCCCGAACACGAGGCGCTTCAGGCCGATATTGCCACGCGCGGCATTCTGATTGCCGAAATGCCGCCCGGAACCCAGCCGCAAGCCCGGCATTTCCCGCGCCGCAATCGTGTTATCGCCGGAATTGCGCTTGCGACCGTGGTGATTGAAGCCGCCGAGGGCAGCGGCTCGCTCATCAGTGCGCAATTGGCCGCCGATTATGGTCGGGAAGTGATGGCAGTGCCGGGCTCGCCGCTCGATCCGCGCGCCAAAGGCTCCAACAAACTGCTGAAGACCGGGGCAACCCTGGTGGAAGACGCGGGCGATATTCTCTCGGCCCTGCCGCTGTTGGGCGGGCAGCTTGCCGAGCCGCAGCCGGACCTGTTTCGTGCCCCGCCGCCCCCCGATCCGGAGGCCGCCGAGCTTGCCCGCGCCCCGGCCTATTCTGTGTGAGATGTTGTCACCATCGCCTGTCGCGGTTGACGAATTGC
>NZ_LAJY01000328.1 GCF_000963705.1 Elstera litoralis
GGGGCACCCGTTTCTCGCGGTCGGCGGCGGGGCCGGGCTCGCGCCGGGCAGCGCGGTTGCGCTTGGGGCCGACCCGAAACTGCGGATCGGTGCGGTCGGGAGTACGGTGATGCCGCTGGTGACGCTCACTCGCCATCTGCTCGCCAGCCCCGGCCAAACCGAGGCGCTGCAACCCGCCATTACCCTAGCGCTCGATCCGCGCAGCAGCCGCGATCTGCGCTTACCCGCCGGGTTGAAGCGCCTGACGCTCGATCTGCCGCCGGGTGGTGGGCGATCCCGGCGATGGGGGGCCGCTGCTGTGGAGCGCCGGGCAACCGCTCAGCCGCCAGCTCGAAACCCGGTCGGAGCGGCTGCGGCTGTTCAATCTCGGCCCCGCCCCGGCGGTGATTGCCCTGCGTCAGATGCCGATTGCGGCTGCGCGCCAGACCGTCGCGCCGCAGCAGAGCTTCAAGCAGTTCCTCGGCGCGGCGGGGTCGCTGGTGCTGGCGGTGCAAGGGCTGCCGGGGCAGGTTTTGATCGTCGACGGCGCATCCGGCCCGGCGGTTTGGCAGGGGAAAGACGGTAGCCTGTTGCGCGGCAAGCGCCTGCCGATCCAAGGGCCGGGGGTTCTGAGCCTCGATCATCCGGCAGGGTTGCTCGCGGTGTGGCTGGAGGGGCCGGGGGCCGGGTTCTGGCCTGCGGTGAAAACGCAAACGCTGCAACTGCCGAACAGTCTTTCCCTCTCCGGTGCGGCCCAGGCGGTGCGCCTGACGCTAACGGAGCCGAGCCTCTTGCACTTACGCAGTACCGCACCGCTTATCGCGGGCTTACGGGTCCCCGGCGAGGCCGAGGCGATTCGCCTCTTTCCGAACGGCGTCGATTGGCATCGCTATGTGCCCGCAGGCGAGGTGGAACTGCGGTTGGCCGCCCCGCAAGATGGCGGGCTGAGCGGCACTCTGGAGCTTCAGGCCAGCCCGGTCACGCGCGTCGGCGATGGGTTGTCGGCCCCTCTGCCGCTGGCGGCGGGCGATACGCGCGCCTTTGCCTTTACCGTGCCGCGCGCCGGGAAGATCGGCGTTTGGCGTTCGCTCGGCGCGCGATCCCGCGTCGGTGCGATTGCTCGATGCGGGCGGGCGCGTACTGGGGGAAGGGCTCGTTCAGTATAAATCGGTCCCGGCGGGCGACTATGTGCTGGAGGTTCAGGCCCCCAACGATGCCGCGCTGTCGCTGCAAGCCGCTGTGGTCGGCATCGCCGCGCCCAACCGAGGGCCGCCGCCGGACGTGCAACAATCCTATCTTGAACTGGTGGGGCTGCGATCCAATGCGCCCTAACCCCACCTCTTCGCCGTTTTCGCCCCTGGGGATTAAACCGATGCGCTGGCTTGCTACAACCCGCCTGGGCCTGACGCTTCTCGCTTTTAGTGCAGGCGGCTTTGCCCTCGCGCAAACGCCTGCCGCCCCGGTCGCGCTTGATCCGTCCGCGATCATCCCGGCCGTGCCGCTCGATCACACCCAGCGCGCCGATGGGGCGGTGCTGGTGCCGGATCGATTCTTGCGGCGCTGGGATTCGCTCACCCTGTTTCTCGACCAGGACCAGGGGCCGAAAACCCCCGCCGCCGAGGACCAGCCGGGCCGGTTTGTCGATCTGAACCCGCCGCAGCCGGGGGCGTGGCAGTGGATCAACCCGCGCACGCTGCATTTTAAACCCGCCGAACCCTGGCCCGCTGGGCAGGGGGTGACAGTGCGCATCGGCGCGCGGTCCGAACGGCTAACGGTGCTGATGCCCGCCCCGGTCGCCGTTATCCCCGCCGATGGCGCAACCCAAGTGCCGCGCCCGCAGGAAATTCTGCTGAGTTTTTCCGAGCCGGTCGCCCCCGATCTGCTGGCGCGACTGCTGACGGTAGAAATCCGGCCCTATCCGGGGGTCGATGCCGGGCAGGGCCGCAGCCTGACCGGCCAGGATTTCACCGTGAAGCCGCTGGACCGCGCCGGGGCGGGCGCGCCTGCCCGTTACGCCATTCAGTTCCGCAGCCCCATCGAAGACGGCGCGAAGGTTTTCGTCCGTCTCCGGCAAGCGCTCGACGCCAGCCTGGATGCGCCGGTCAGCAGCAGCAGTTTTGCGACGGCGCAAGCCTTTCGCGCTACCGCTCTCACCTGCGGGCGCGGCTATGACGGCGGCAGTACCGACGGGGCCTTGCAGTGCCAACCGACGCGCTACCGCGACGCCGACAGCGGCCCGGCGGTTCCCGGTTTGCGCCTCACCTTCTCGGCGGGCGTGCCGACGCTCGATCCGGTGCAAGCCGCCAATCTGTTGCGCATCTCACCGCCCATCGACGGGTTAAAGGCTGCGCCCGATGGCACCAACGCCCTGCGCCTTACGGGCGCGTTTCGGCCCGATACGCTGTACGAACTCCGCCTCGGCGACGCCGGGGTGACGGATAGCGACGGGCGCGCGCTGGATGCTGCCGCTTCGCCCGCCTGGAAATTCTTCTTTTCGCCGGAGCGGGCCCTTCTCGCCTGGGAGGAATCGCAGGGCATCGTCGAGCGGTTGGGGCCGCAGATGGTGCCGATCCGGGCGCGCGGGGTGGACAAGCTCGACCTGCGCATTCACCCGATCGAT
Source organism: Elstera litoralis (assembly GCF_000963705.1). Taxonomy (GTDB): domain Bacteria; phylum Pseudomonadota; class Alphaproteobacteria; order Elsterales; family Elsteraceae; genus Elstera; species Elstera litoralis. Next base: position 2,600 of record NZ_LAJY01000328.1, read on the forward strand.
CCGCTGTCGCGCGATTTCTGGCCGTTCCCCGACGCGGCAGTGACCGTCGATGAGGATCAAGAACCGCCGCTGGCCGGGCTGGAGCCGGAGCCGACCGATCAGGTCGAACCGATTACGCCGAAACTGCTGGCCGAGCGGTTGAAGGCGCTGGGCACGCCGTCGATTTCCGAAATCATCACCCTGCCCGGTAAGCGCGGCGGCGGTTTGGCGCGCTTAGGCGTCGATCTTCAGCTATCTCAGCCGAATTGCCGGGCCGGGGCGCCCTGGTGCCTATCTGGTCGGCATTCGCCGCACCGACGGCCCGGCGCAGCGCAGTTGGATGCGGATTCAAGTGACCGATCTTGCGCTCTCGGCAGTGGAAGAGGCGGGGGCGGTGCGGTTCTACGTGACCTCGCTGGCGACCGCCCAGCCGGTTGCGGGGGCGCGGATTCGGATCGAGGGCGGCTCGGGCCGACGCGAAGCGGTTTTCGGCCAAGGTACTACGGACGCGATGGGTTCCTTCGTTTGGGTCGCCCCCGGCGGCGCAAATCGGCCCTGGTATCGGCTGACGGTGAGCAACGGCGAAGACCGGCTGATCTTCCACCCCAATCAAGAGGTGCCGCGCTACGCCGGGCAGACCTGGAACAACACCAGCCGCGATTGGCTGGATTGGGCGCTGCGCCCCCTGGAGCCGCGTCAGGAAACCGCCCGCCTGCTCTGCCATGTTTTCGCCGAACGCCCGATTTATCGCCCGGAAGATCCGGTGCAATTCAAGGGCTTCGTGCGAACCTATCTCGGCGGCGCGCATCGTTTCGCCTCGGGCACGGGGTCGCTCGTGGTGCAAGGGCCGAATGATGAGGAGTGGCGCTATCCGGTTACGCTCAGCGATACGGGCGCCTTCCATTTCGAGTTCAACGAGAAAACCGACGCGACCGGGGATTATAGCGCCTATTTTGAGAGCAACGGCAAAGAGACGGAAAGCTGCGGGCAGGCGCGCTTCAAGAAAGACGCCTATCGGCTGCCGACCTTCGAAGTGCTCTTGAACGGCCCGCAGCGGGTGGCGCTCGATGAGGAATTTGGTATCGACCTGTCGGCGCGCTATTTCGCGGGCGGCTTGGTAGCGGATCGACCGATTTTGTGGCGGGTGACGCAAGCGCCAATTGCCTGGACCCCGCCGGACCGCCCCGGCTTCTTCTTCTCCAGCGATTCGCGCTTCGGGGCGGAGGAGAAGTTCCGGGCAAGCCCGGTGCTGGAGCAGAACGCCCGCACCGACGACAGCGGCTCGGCCCCGCTGAAACTCAATCCCACCCTGGAGCCGACCGGCCATCCGCGCCGCTATCAGATTGAGGCGACCGTGACCGGGCCGGACGATATTCAAGTGCGCACCTCTACCCAAGTGCAGGCGCTTCCAGCCTTCGTGCTGGGGGTGAAGGTGCCGCGCTATCTGGAAACAGCGACCAGCCTTCAGCCGGAAATCCTCGCCATCGGCCCGCAGGGCACGCCGGTTGCAGGGGTGCCGCTGACGGTGAAGCTGGTGAGGCGCAGTTGGAACTCGCTGCTGCAAGCCGGGGATTTCTCTCAAGGCACGGCCAAATATACGACCGAAACCATTGATGAGGTGATCGAAGAGCGCAAAATCGTCAGTGGGGCCGACGCGCTGAAGCTGGATTTCCCCCTGCGCGAGGCGGGCGTCTATTTGGTTCAGGTCGAGGCCGCCGATAAAATCGGGCGGCGGCAGTTCGTCTCGGTCGATCTGTTCGTGAATGGCGGCGCGCCGGTCACCTGGTCGCGCCCGCCGACCGAAACCGTGGCGGTCAGTAGCGACAAGGATGCCTACGCCCCCGGCGAAAGCGCGCAACTGGTGCTGCAAAGCCCGTTCCAGACAGGGCGGGCGCTCGCCATTGTCGAGGAGCCGGAAGGGCCGTTCCGCTATCAATGGCTCGATATTGCTAAGGGGGTGGGGAGTTTCGCGCTGCCGATCCGCAAAACCCAAATGCCGCGCGTCGCGGTGCATTTCCTCGTTATGCGCGGGCGCGTGGCGGGCGATGCCCCCGCGCCAACGGCCCAGTTCGATCTGCGCAAACCGGCGACGCTGGCCGCGACGAAATGGGTGACGGTGACGCCCGTCGCCCATCAGGTCACGGCGAGCTTCACCTATCCCGAAAAAGCCCGGCCCGGTCAGAAAATCGATGTGGTGCTGAAGCTGCGCGACGAAGCGGGCAAACCGCTGGCGGGCGAGGCGACGTTCTGGCTCATCGATCAGGCGGTTCTATCGCTGGCGCGCGAACAGCCGCTCGACCCGCTGCCGAGTTTCATTGTGCCGCGCGACACGCATCTGGTGGCGCGCGACAGTCGGAACATGGCCTTCGGGATTCTGCCGCTCATGGAAACGCCGGGCGGCGATAAGCCGTTGGAAGATTTGGGCGTTGATAATATCGCCGTGCGTAAAAACTTCACGCCGGTGCCGATTTATCTGCCGACGGTGGCCATCGGTCCCAGCGGCGAGGTGACGATTCCGGTCACCCTGCCGGATAGTCTCACCATCTTCAAACTGCGCGCGAAGGTGATTTCCGGGCCGGATCGTTTCGGCTATGCCACGGGCGAATTGCCGGTGCGGCTGCCGGTCATCGCGCAACCGGCCTTGCCGCGCTTCCTGCGCCCCGGCGATACGTTCGAGGCTAGCGTTATCGGACGCGTGGTCGAAGGCGAAGCCGGGGCGGGCAAGGGCACGCTGAAAACCGATGGGCTGACGCTCACCACGCCCGCCGAGCAGAGTTTCACTTGGGAGGGTAGCCGCCCGCAGCGTTTGGATTATCCGGTCACGGTCGGCCAGCCCGCCTATCGCGCCGATGGCACGCCCGAGCGCCAATCGGTGCGCCTCGGGTTCACCGTTCAACGCCAATCGGATCAAGCCGGGGATGCGGTAGAAATCACCCTGCCGCTGCGCCCGGATCGCCCTGCGGTACGCCAGCAACGGTTACAAACCCTGGCCCCCGGCGGCACTTTGGACCTTGCGGCCCTCTCCGAACCCGCGCGCCTGGCACTTTACGGCGGTCGTTCATTCTCTCCAGCGACCCCAGCATTCCGCGTGTGCTGGCGGGGATGGTGCAGGTCATGCAGGCCCCCTGGGGCTGTTCGGAGCAGCGCATCAGTCTTGCCCGCGTCGAACTCGCGTTGAAACCCATCGCGCAAACCCTGGGCGAAACCGCGCTGCTGGAGCGCCTGTCGCGCGACGTACGCCAAACGATCGATGCGATTGATCGCTCGACCGACGAGCGCGGTCTCGTCGGCTTCTGGCCCAACTCGCGCGGCTATGTGCCGCTGACGGCCTGGGCGTTGCAGTTCCTCGTTGAGGCGCGGGAGGCGGGCGAGGCGGTCGATCTCGCTCTATTGCAACGGCTCGCCAATGGGTTGAAGCAGGTCCCTGCGCGCGCCGGGGGATGAACTGCGCGTCGGCGACGCCGCGTGGGCCGAGCGGGCACAGGCCTTGGTCGCCCTCGCCCAAGCCGGGACGCTGGAAACCGGCTATCTCGCCGAACTCGCCCGCCGCGCCCGCTTCTTAGGGCCGGAAACCCTGGCGCAGACCGTGCGCGTGCTGGCGGAGGCTAAATTCGCCGATACGCAAGTGCTCGACGCCGTGCAGGCGCAACTATGGAGCACGGTCAAAACCCGCCAGGGGCCGGATGGGCTGGTTTACGACGGCATTACTGGCGTCAGCAGCGGCGCGCTGATTCTGCCGTCCGAAACGCGCACCCTCGCCCAGATGGTGCGGGCCGTCGGCGTCGCCACTCCAAAAGACCCGCGCAACGCCATCCTCGTACGCGCGTTGGTGCAGCTTGGTCAGGGCGACGGCTGGGGCTCCACCAATGCCAATAGCGAAGCCATTCTGGCGCTGGTGAAAAACGGTCTGCAAACGGCAACCCCTGCGGCCCGCGTTACGCTTGCGCTTGACGGGGCCGCGCCGAAAACCATCGACCTGCCCGCGAACCGCCTGCTGGTGCGCGAAACCCTGCTCGACGCCAAAGCGCTGACACTGACGGCGGCTCTTGGGCAAGTGCCGCTGACGGTCACGCTTGATGAAGAGTTTCTGCCGCAAGCGCTGGGCTCGCACGCCCAGGCCCAGGCGCAGGGCTTCGTCGTCCAGCGTGAAGGGTTCCGCGTTCCCACTGGGGGCGGGCCGCTGGAGAAGCTGAGCCCGGTGAATGGCGCAATCAGCCTTGCCGTTGGCGATGTGGTGGAAGACGTGGTGGAACTGGTCAATCCCGAAGATCGCACCCATGTGGCGATCCGCATTCCGCTCGCCGCCGGGATGGAGCCGCTCAATCCGGGCCTCGCGACCGCGCCGGCGGAAGCGAAAGTCAGCACCAAGACCAGCGACGGCTGGAACGCGACGGCGTTCCTCGACGATCAGGTGAGCTTCTTCTTCAACGATCTGCCGCGCGGCACCTACCGTTTCGCCATCCGCAGCCGGGCCACCGTAGTCGGTAGCTTCACGCAGCCGCCGTCGGAGGCCGAAATGATGTACCGCACGCCCGTGCGCGGCAGTAGTGACGGGGCGCGGATCGCGATTAGCCGGTAAGATGCGGCGCGCGTGGGGCTTCGGCGGGATTGGCCTGATTGCGCTGGGGGGGCTCAGTTGGGTCGGTTTGGAGATGTCCGCCCGTGCCCATCTCGAAAGCCCGCCCCCCAGTGCGCTGCTGGTGGATCGTACCGGCGCGTTTCTGGCGCAATTGGCCGAACCGATGGCCGGGGCGGGCGGCGCGCCTCGGCTTGATTATGGCTTCTGGCCACTGCC
>NZ_LAJY01000329.1 GCF_000963705.1 Elstera litoralis
TTTCGCCGACGCCCGATTTATCGCCCGGAAGATCCGGTGCAATTCAAGGGCTTCGTGCGAACCTATCTCGGCGGCGCGCATCGTTTCGCCTCGGGCACGGGGTCGCTCGTGGTGCAAGGGCCGAATGATGAGGAGTGGCGCTATCCGGTTACGCTCAGCGATACGGGCGCCTTCCATTTCGAGTTCAACGAGAAAACCGACGCGACCGGGGATTATAGCGCCTATTTTGAGAGCAACGGCAAAGAGACGGAAAGCTGCGGGCAGGCGCGCTTCAAGAAAGACGCCTATCGGCTGCCGACCTTCGAAGTGCTCTTGAACGGCCCGCAGCGGGTGGCGCTCGATGAGGAATTTGGTATCGACCTGTCGGCGCGCTATTTCGCGGGCGGCTTGGTAGCGGATCGACCGATTTTGTGGCGGGTGACGCAAGCGCCAATTGCCTGGACCCCGCCGGACCGCCCCGGCTTCTTCTTCTCCAGCGATTCGCGCTTCGGGGCGGAGGAGAAGTTCCGGGCAAGCCCGGTGCTGGAGCAGAACGCCCGCACCGACGACAGCGGCTCGGCCCCGCTGAAACTCAATCCCACCCTGGAGCCGACCGGCCATCCGCGCCGCTATCAGATTGAGGCGACCGTGACCGGGCCGGACGATATTCAAGTGCGCACCTCTACCCAAGTGCAGGCGCTTCCAGCTTCGTGCTGGGGGTGAAGGTGCCGCGCTATCTGGAAACAGCGACCAGCCTTCAGCCGGAAATCCTCGCCATCGGCCCGCAGGGCACGCCGGTTGCAGGGGTGCCGCTGACGGTGAAGCTGGTGAGGCGCAGTTGGAACTCGCTGCTGCAAGCCGGGGATTTCTCTCAAGGCACGGCCAAATATACGACCGAAACCATTGATGAGGTGATCGAAGAGCGCAAAATCGTCAGTGGGGCCGACGCGCTGAAGCTGGATTTCCCCCTGCGCGAGGCGGGCGTCTATTTGGTTCAGGTCGAGGCCGCCGATAAAATCGGGCGGCGGCAGTTCGTCTCGGTCGATCTGTTCGTGAATGGCGGCGCGCCGGTCACCTGGTCGCGCCCGCCGACCGAAACCGTGGCGGTCAGTAGCGACAAGGATGCCTACGCCCCCGGCGAAAGCGCGCAACT
>NZ_LAJY01000033.1 GCF_000963705.1 Elstera litoralis
GCGCAAAGGCGGGCAGGGCGAGCAACACGCTCCAATCGAGCTTGATCTCGAAAAACAGCGCAACGCCGATATAGACGATGAAATTATGGACAAACAGAATCACTTCCGTCGCCACACTGCGGAAGGCATAGAAGCTCATCGGCAGGGGGATTTGCTTGATGATGCTTTCCATATCGATGAAGGTGCGCCCCGCCGCGTTCAGCACCCCGGCAATGAAGTTCCACACCAAAAAACCGCAGGCGATGAACGGCACATACTCTTGCACTTCGATGCGGAAAAGCTGCGCGTAGATTACCCCCAGCGCCGCGACCATAATCGCCATGCTGATCGTGACCCAGAACGGCCCGATCACCGACCGCTTGTAGCGGTTGCGAATATCGATCCAGCTTAAGCGCGACCACAGCGGCGTGCGGCGTGCGGCCTCGCGGAAATCCTGCGCCGCGATCCGCAGCTTCGGATCGTCGCCGGAATAGTCGAAAAAATCTTCACTCAAGGACATGGCCGCAGGCTTATCAGAAAGCCCGCGCGCCGCGCAAGCGACCGGCGCATAGGCTTGACTTGCGGGCCGGCGCGGACGGATAACCGAGGCTATGACCTACGCCCCCTCCGCCCCGTCGCCTGCCCTTACTCCTGCGACCGAAAGGGCGATTTTCACCGTCTGCTCGTACAGTCATCTGCCGAAAGCTTTGGTGTTTTTGCAGTCGGTGCGCGGCGTTTGCGATACCTACGTTCTCCTCTCGGAGCGCGACCCCGGACCCGAGCGCCGCGCCGATCTCGAACGCCGCACCGGCTGCCGGGTGCTGTTCATGACCGATCTCGGCTTAGCGCAGCCCTGGGTGATGGCCTTCCAGTACGATGTGTTCGAGATGAGCACGGCGCTGAAGCCGAATGGGTTCGTTGCCCTGTTCGCGGCGGGCTACCGGCAGGTGCTCTATTTCGACACGGATATTGAATGTTACGGTCCGCTGGACCCGATTTTTGAGGAATTGACCCGCGTCGATGCGGTCGTGCCCCCCCATATCGACGCGCCCTTGCCGAACGACGGGCACTCGCCGACCAACGAAGATATTCTGCGCTCAGGCCAGCTCAATTCCGGCTTTCTCGCCCTCAATAAAACCCCGGAAACCGAGCAATTCGCGCGCTGGTGGGCGGATCGGCTTAATGAGAACTGCATTTTCCATATCAACCATTATTTCTTCGTCGATCAATTCCATCTGGCGATGATCGTAAGTTTTGTAAAGAAACTCTCGATTTATCACCATCCCGGCGCGAATGCCGCCTATTGGAACCTGCCGCAGCGCGCGCCCTTCGTAGCGGTCGGCGAATGCGGCACGTTGCGTGGGGAGCCGCTGATTTTCTTCCATTATTCGGGCTTTGCCGCCGAGGATCTGCCGCGCATTTCCCGGCATCAGAACCGCTATCGGCTGCCCAACGATCACCCGATTTTACCGCTGTTCGCGCGCTATCGCGACCGTCTCGCGGCGGCTGAGGTCGCGTTGTCCGATCTCGATCTCAGCTATAGTTTTACGCGCTACGCCGATGGATCGCCGATCCCGATGGCAGATCGCCGCCGCGTGCTGCTGGCCGATCCTGCGGTGAAGGCGGGGCTGACCGATCCGTTTCAGGGCCTCGGCGATCTTGCGAGCACCAATCCGCTGCCGCCCTGGCCGGTGCCGAGGGCCGAGGTCGAGGCTGAACGGGCGCAGGCGGCGGCGGCTTTCGTTTGCCTTGGAGGCCCAAACTCGCGCATTTGCGGCGGAACGCGATGCCTTGCGTCAAGCGCTCACCGAGACCTCGGCGGCCTATCAGTCGATTCTCAATTCTACCGCTTGGCGCTTAACCGCCCCGCTGCGGGCGCTGCTGACCCGGTTGAAGCGCTAAGCCTTTGGGGTGAAAGGGCCGAAGCCCATTTTTTCGGCCAGATAGCGCAGAACCATATACCCCGCCGGGGCACCCTCGGCCGCGATCAGCGGCGTCAGCGAGCGGAATAGGTTGCGCTCGGCCTGGGTCGTCGTCAGCATGCTGACCGCGCCGATGCGGTAATGGAACAGGGCTTCCGGCACCACTTCGAGCCGCACGCCGTGGGTGATGGCCTTCAGGAAGAACTCCCAATCCTCATGGCCGATGCCGTAATCTTCCGTGAAACCGCCCAAATCCTCAAACACCCGGCGGCGCACCAGGGCATTGGCATCGCCGATAATATTCCAAAACGAGGCCAAGGCGGGGGGCGCTGCCCAGGAACAGGCGGCGCATGATGGTTTGGGGGCGAACCGCGCCCGCAGCGTCGCGCTGGGTGTCGTAAAAACAATCGTTGAAGCTGGTGAGAATATCGGCCCCGCTCGTCTCGGCGGCGGTGAGGAAGCGCGCGATCATCTCCGGTTTGGCGATATTGTCGTCGTCCATGAACAGAAGATACGCGCCGCGCGCCAGCGCAGCGGCGGTATTGCGCGCCGCGCCCAAATAGCCGTTCTGCTTGCGAATAAGGCGCCAGCCGCGCGCGGCGAAGCGGCTTTCCAACGCATCCAGCGTGTCCAAGGCTTCTTGTTGCGTACTGCCGTCATCGACCAGAATCACTTCGAACCCTGGCGCAGTTTGGGCTTCCAGCGAGGCCACCGCCTCCAGCAGCAGTGCCGGGCGGTTGAAGGTGACGAGGCAGACGCTCACGCGCGGGGTGTCGCTCATTTGGTCGGGCGCGGGCGCTGCCGGTAGCGGCGTTAGTTCCGCCGACCAAATGGGGGCGAGGACGGGCGGCGGAGCGGTCAAAGCCGCTTCGATCTGTGCCGCCGTGAGGCTGGGCGATTTGACGGCCCGGACAAAAGGCATCGCCCAGGCGGCGGCGAGGTGGCAGAGCAGATCGCCGCCGCCGGTTTCGCTGACGATCAGCGCGAGGACCGGCCCGCTCAGCTCTGGCCGCGCGCCCTCCGAGGCAATAAAGCGGCTGGCCCAGCCCTGGCGCGCAGCGATGGCGACGGCTTTCGCCTTTTGGGCTGCCGTCAACCCCGCCCCAGGCCGGGCAAAGATAATTTCTTTCAGGGCCTCGGTGCCCGCAAGGCGCGGGAGTAGCCGTTCGAGCCAATCCAACTCGATGAGACCCGGATCGGCCAGCAGAATCAGCAACCGCGTCGGCAGGAACGCGGGGGGCGCGCCCGCTTCGGTAACGCGCGGGCACAGGCGGCGGCTGGCCCCGCGCGCCGCTTCCGCCGCCAGATGATACAGCGCGATGTCGGCATGATCGGGATAACGGAAGCCGTGACGGTCGAACGCCTGCGCACCGCCCGTCTCGATCAAGGTCAGGCGCAGCGGCCGGGCAATCAGCCCTTGCCGCAAGGCGAGGGCCAGATAGGCCCCGCAGCCGGAGAGATCGACCGTGATAACCTCATCGATAGCCTCGCGCCGCGCCCATTCGAGCACCTGCATCGCCCGCACCATCAAGGGCGTCGCCGGACGGCAAATCTCGGGGTCGATGGGGGGCAGCCCGCCGACGATCACCGCGCGCAGTGGGCCGTCGAGCCCGAGCCGCCGTGCCGCATCGGCGGGAAACTGGCCATCGGGATCACAGAGAAGCACCTCGGGCTCAGCCGCCTTAAGGCGTCTTAGGCCATCGAGATACGCCCGCGCGGCGAGAAGTTGCAGATCATCGAGATCGGCCCGCGCGGAGGGCGCGAGGACCAGCGCAGGACGGATGGCGGTGGCGGATGCGGGGGGAAGATTGGTCATCGGCTACGTCCGCAAAATCGCCAAATCGGGAAGCTCGGTGGCGAGGGCAAACAGGGTCTGCCGCGCGAGGGCAGGGTGATAATAGGGATCGCGCAAAGCCCCGGCGCGGCGCAGGCTTTCCGCCTCGGCTACCGTCAGGCCCGCGCCGAACAGGCTGGTTGCATCGGCCCCCAGGGTGAGGCGATAGGCGGCATAAGGCGTCCAAACCGTAAAGCGCCCCGCCTGATGCAGCCGATGGGCCGCGCCGATCACCGTCGCCAGGGCTCCCGGCGCGGTTTCGTTCAGCAGACTCGCGGCGGCGGTCCGGCTCACCGCGAGGCACCAGGGGGCGACGGCGGCCATTTCCTGCGCAACCTGGAGGCGGGCGAAGCTCCCGTGTTCTGTCGCGGGCATGCCGACATAGGGCAACAAAGCCCCTTCGGTTTCATCGACGATCACCCCAGCATGCTGCACCAAGCCCTCGGCATCCTGCGCCAAGGCCCCGACAAGCCCGCTATCGCTAAGCTGCGCGCGCCCTGCAAGCTCGATCAGCGCGTCGACACTGTCGGGCAGCGCGTCGAGCGCCGCCGTGATGATAACATCGGCCCCACTGCGGAGCCCGGCTTTCACCAGCCGCCGCAGCGCCTCGCCCTCCTGCGCCGACGTGCCGGGCGGGACGGTGAGCAGGCCTATCCCCTCGGGGGCGCTGTCCAAGCGTCGGCGGGCAGCAGCAGAAAGGCGTCCGCCGCGCCGTTGGGGACGCGTTTGCACCAGTCCGCCAGCAGGGTTTGCGCCTGAGCCAGTGCCGCGCCTTGGTCGCTTAGACCGCCAGGGGCGAGGCAGAGCGCGAGACGGGTCGCGGGCGGCACCGGAAACCGCACCCGGTGAAGGGAGAAATGACAGGATTCGCCGACCGTTACCTCCTGGCCGCGCCGCGCGAAATAATCGCGCAACCCGTTGCGTCCGGCCTCGAAGGCATAGGGTTTCGCGCTCGAATCCCCGGCAATCGAGCCGGGCGTGCAGCGCCAATGGTAGAGGATCAGCGGCACATGGCCGATTTCGGCAGGCTTCAGCCGATCAAGGCAGCGCAGGAACAGGTCCATATCCTGCGCGCCGCTATAGTCTTTGCGCAGGCCCCCGGCGTCCTGCACCAGCGCGCGTTCGACCACGGTGAGGTGATTGACGAAATATTGCGAGTGCAGCAGCGCGGGCGACCAATTGGGCTTAAAATAGGGCTCGCAGCGCACGCCGTCCTTCAGCTTATCCTCGTCGGTATAGATCAAGCGAAGCTGCGGCTGGGCTCGGAGGGTGCGTACGCACATCTGCAAGGCGGCGGGATGCAACAGATCGTCTTGATCCATAAAGGCGACGTAATCGCCGGTGGCAAGGCTCAGGGCGCTATTGGTCGCCTCGGCAATATGGCCGTTGCTCTCCCGGAAGATCAGCTTGATGCGCGAATCCTGCGCCGCCAACCGTTCCAGCAGCGGCTTTACGGCGGGATCGGGCGAGCAATCGTCGGCGAGGCAGAGTTCCCAGCCCGCATATTTCTGCGCCAGCACCGAGGCAACCATCGCTTCCAGCCCCTCGGGCGGCGGATTATAGATCGGCACGAGAATCGAGATGATCCGCCCCGGCTCGGCGGCTTCGGGCGGCAGCGCGGCGAGGCGTGCGTCCATTCGGGCAGCCCAGCCCGCATAATCATCGCCCCACCAGCGCGTTTCCCGCACCATCGGCGCGCGTTCGGCTGGGCCGCGTTTCAGGTCGCGCCAGCGCTGCCGTAATCCGTGTCCGCGCAACCCCCGCAGGCCGTGAGCGCGAATGACGCCGGTCAACAGGCGCAGAAAGCTGAAGTAAGGGCTAAGCCGCCGGGTGAAAGGGGCCATCAGTGTGCGGGATAGACGCTTCCAATATTTCGCCGCCAGCACTTTACCGCCGCCGCGTTGGTTGAGGGCACGGCGCAGCCCCGCGCGGTCGGTGAGGAGCAGCTTGAGGGCACGCAGAATCACGACCAAAACCTGCGCGGGCCGAAATAAGGGGCCGAGGGCGCGCTTGAGGCGTTCGATTTCGATCTGCAAGCCTTGGGCGCGTTGGTCGGCACGATCGAGTTTTTCTTGAAACTCGGCGCGCAGGTCGGCGGTTGCGGCGAGTTCGGCGTAGCGGTCCAGCGCTGACGCCAAGCGTGTGTAGAGGCGGGGGCTGAGCGCGGACTCGTCCATCACCTCGGCCTCAAGGGCGAGCGACCCGCCGCGTCCGGCCATCGCCAGCGCCTCGGCGGAAATCGGCAGGTCGAACCAAGCATGGTCGCGGGTTTTAACCAGTAAGAGACCCTCGGGGCTCACCAGCGGCGGTCCGATCAGCCATCGGGTCGGCTCAGGCTGCCGAAGAAATGCGCCGCGTCCTGAGTGTTTGGGGCGAGCGCCCAGATCAGCCGGTCTTGCGTGTCGAGCAACCGCAGCGTGCGGACCATCAGGTGCGGGGCTGCGGTGTTCACGTCTAAGCGCAGCGCAGTCGGCGTTTCCCCCTCGGCGGCGAGCGGGGCCAGCGGGAGGGAAAGGCTCACGAGGCCGGGCGTCGTTTCCGCCAACTGCCAGTGACTGCGTGCTTCGCTATAGTCTCCGCCAGCGGGTTTGCCGAACAGCCCGACGCGCAGCGCTTCCTCCGAGGCCGGGCGCAGGCGCGGCGCGTGCCACGCGTGCGGGGAGGGTTCATCGGGGTTTTGAAGGAGATCGATGGCGAAGGCGCGTGCTTGCGCGACCGTACTCGGCAAGACAAAGCCGCGCTCCCCCAACGGCCAGGAGGTGAGCATATGGCTGGGGCTATCGACCAAGCGCGGCGCTTTCAACCCCTCGGCAAGCGCGTGCGGCAGGGATTGGCCGCCAACGAACAGCGCGGCGCGGTCGATCCGATAGGCGAGGTCCAGCGCATCCTGCGCAGTAACCATATCCCCCGGAATATCGCCATAAACCCAGGCTTCGTGCGGCAGGCCGACTTTGGTAATCGGCCCCAAACCCTCCAACGCCTCTTTAAAAAAGCGCGTGTCGTTTTGGCGGTAGCGCGGCGTGAACGACAGAATGATGCCGCTTTTGGGCACGGGAGGTGGTTCGGGCAGATCGATCCAGCGCGCGTGCCCCCGCGACGTCGCTCCCACGGCGCGGCTATGGCAGGCGACGAGGTGGTTACGCTCCAGCGGCTCCAGGCGGAAGCGATCGAAAATATGATCGACGCCGAGCAGGCCTGCGTCCACATGTTCCAGCGGCAAGCCTTTGATGATCGGAGTTGCGGCGTCCGCGCCGAAACCTTCGGAGATATCGACCGGGACGCGCACGATTTCGACACAGCGGATCGTCGGTTGTGCCAGCAGCAGCGGCACGAGAAACCGCGCGCCGCCTTCGGTGAGAATTCGGCCGCTCAATTTCGTATCGACGACGCAATTCAGCACAAAGCGCGCAATGCCAAGCTCGCGCACAGCGGGTAGCGCGTGAATGATATCGCCCATATTGCCGCTATGAACGGCAGAGGGGCCATCGGTTTCGACCCCGAAGCGTTCGATTAGCGTGAAAAACCTCTGGCTCATCTTAGGCACCCTGTTGCGCGCGCAAGGCTTGGCGCAAGCGCGCTTGCGTGACGCGCTTCCAATTCAGCAAATCGGCCATAGCGGCGTTGTGGTCGAAGCCGGAGAGAAGCCGTCCGACGCTCGGCAAAGGGCCGCCGAGGGTGAAGGGCAGCGTGCGGCTTGCCTCGTCCGCCCCGTGATTGGCGAGGAAGAGCGCCGGTTTCAGCAGGGCATTGGCCAGTGCCGCCAACGGCAGCCGGTCGGTCATGATAAAATCGCCCGTGGTGAAATACTCGGCCCATGCGGGCCAATCCGCCTCGGCCTCGGTTGTCGTCGTGAGGCAGGGCAGGCCGTTGAGCTGTTCGATCAGCCCTTGCGGCGCGCGCGGCCCGGTCCACAGGAAGCGTTTGGTTTCGCGCGCGGGCGCTTCATCGACCGGCGCGAACAGCCACAGCGGCGGAAAACTATGCTCGGCGGTGCCGCCGAAGGCGAGGGTGGCGTCGGGATCGAGCGTCACGGTAACGCGCTGGCCCAGCGCCTCGGTAGCGATTTCGGCGAAGAGCGCGCTCTCTTGTGGCTCAAGGCCGCGCACGCACACGAGGGGGGACGGAGTCACGCGATTCCTGCTTCCATTAGACCAAAAGGCCCCCGTTGGTAGCATGTTCGCCGGGGCACTTCTATCGAAAGCCTCGGCCTCACCCGCCCCTCGGCGCTTGCGCGCGGAACTGGCGCGGCGAGTGGTCGAACCAGCGCGTGAAAGCCCGGCTGAAGGCGCTGATTTCGGAATAGCCGAGCAGAAAGGCGATATCGGCAATCGGCACATGGGTTTGTTGTACATACAATCGCGCCAACTGATGCCGCACCCGCTCGACCATATCGGAGAAGCTCACGCCCTCGTCGGCGAGCGCGCGCTGGAGCGTCCAGCGGCGGATGTTGAGCGCTTCGGCCACGTCTTCGATATAGGGGGTGCCATCGACGAGGCGGCTGCGGATTTCCGCCTGAACGCGGCGGATGAGCGGAACCTCGCCCGCGCTGCCGTGGGCGGCGTGCAGAAGCTGGCGGCGCAACCGGTCCATCTGCTTCACGTCGGCCCCTGGCATGGCGATATCGTCGGCGGGGCGTTTGAAGATCAGGGCATTGGTCCGCTGGCCCCAGTGGAGCGGGGCTTGAAAGGCGCGCGCATGCTCCTGGGTTTGCTCCGGGCGGGGGTGTTCGAAATGCACTTCCTCGGGGGACCAAGCGGGGCCGAAGACCGCCCGGAGCACATTCACGAACATGCCCATCGTCAGTTCGGCATCCTGCCGCCGGGCGAGAATCGCGCCGTCGAGAATCCGGTATTCCAGCGCCACCATGCCGCCCGCTTCGCGGAAGGCGGTATGCGTTACCTGTTGATGGTAGGGAAACAGCCCCGCGAGGGCTTCGAGTGCCGACAGCAGCGTCGGCGCGGCCAGGGTGACACCGCCGATCAAGCCCAAATTCTGCGGTAGGAACTGTTGGCCGTACCAAAGGCCGAAATTGCCATTTCCCGTTTGGGCCGCGGATTCTTCCATCATCTGCACATAAGCGGCAAGATCGAGGGGGAGAGTCGGATCGGTGAGCCACGAAACGTCAATCCCCGCCCGGTGCAGCACGCTTTCGGCATTCCCGCCCTGATTTTCGATGAACTCGACCACGCCCGAGGCGGCGGCGGCAAGCACATTGCAGGCAGCAGGGGGAGAATACGGGCGAACCATCGGCCTCCGACCTTAAGCGAGCGGGATGCCCGAATAGTCTCGCCTGAGATTTTATCGCAGCGCAATAGAAGTTTGGTTAAGGGCGGGGGCTTATCGAAACCCCCGCCCGCCCCTTAGCGCTATTTGGTGCCGAGCAGCAGATCGCCTTCCGCCCCGGCGCGCAAATGGCCGGTTGCGGCGTAATAGGCAAAGCCGATGGCAAACAGGCCGACGAACAGGCCGAAGACGATGAAATTGTAATAGATCATCGCGACAAGGCAGACGATGCCCGTCACCAGCGCAATCGCCGGGAAGATCGGGTATAGCGGGGCGATGTAGGGCCGCTCCAGGTTCGGCTCGCTCTGGCGCAGTTTGAACAGGCTGAGCATGCTCATGATATACATCACAATCGCGCCGAACACCGACATGGTGACGATATTCCCGGTCAAGGTGGTGCCATTGATCGTGATAAGATTATCCGAGAAAATCGCGGCAATCCCAATCACGCCGCCGGTGATAATGGCCCAATGGGGGGTTTTGCGCGTCGGGTGAACGGTGGAGAGCACGCCCGGCAGGAAACCCGCGCGCGACAGGGCGAAAATCTGGCGCGAATAGCCCATGATGATGCCGTGGAAGGAGGCGACGAGGCCCAGAATCCCAATCCACACCAGCATATGAAACCAGCCGGACGAATCCCCTACGACGGTTTTCATCGCCTGCGGCAGCGGATCGTTGATGTTGGACAGGGCTGTCCAATCGCCGACGCCGCCCGCGAAAATCATCGTGCCGAAGGCGAGGAAAACGAGCGTCAGAATCCCGGCGATATAGGCGCGCGGAACGATCTTCTTCGGCTCTTTCACTTCTTCCGCCGCCATAGCGGCACCTTCGATCGCGAGGAAGAACCAGATGGCGAAGGGGATCGCGGCAAAAATCCCGCCGATGGAGCCAATGGTAAAGGTGGATTCGCCCGCCCAACCGTTAGTGGTGAAATTGCTCCACTGGAAGCCGGGGGCGACGACGCCCATGAACACCAGCAGTTCAAAAACGGCGAGAATGGTCACGAACAGCTCGAACGTCGCGGCAATGCCAACGCCCGCGATATTCAGCCCCATGAAGAGAATATAGGCCCCGACCGCGACCGTTTTCGGGTCGAGCGCTGGGAACTGCACATTCACATACGCCCCAATCGCCAGCGCAATCGCGGGCGGCGCAAAGACGAATTCGATCAGCGTCGCAAACCCGGCAACAAAGCCGCCGGTTGGTCCGAAGGCGCGGTAACTATAAGCGAACGGACCGCCCGCGTGGGGAATGGCCGTGGTGAGTTCGGTAAAGCTGAAAATAAAGGTCACATACATGGCCGCGACGAACAGCGTCGTCACCAAAAAGCCCAGCGTACCCGCCGAGGCCCAACCGAAGCTCCAGCCGAAATATTCGCCGGAAATCACAAGGCCCACGGCGATGCCCCAAAGGTGCACCCCGCTTAGGCTTTTACTGAGAGCCGTCTTTTCTGTAGACATGAAATTCTCCTGTTTGGTGTGATGTGGGAAGCATTTCGTCCCGTTTTTATTGGTTTATTGTTTTGATATCGCGCGCCAAAACCGCTTCGGTCGGTGCGTTTTCCTTCAGGTCGACGCCGGTCAGCCGTAACCGCACCGCCTCCCGCGCCAGCCATACCGCTTTATCGGCGGCAATTGTGTAGCTCATGCCATCGGTATGAATATTCGAGAGGCAATTGCGCTCCGAATCCCGCCGCCCGAGCTTGGGCCGATAGGTCATGTAAACGCCAAGACTGTCGGGCACGGAGAGGCCGGGGCGCTCGCCCACCAGCAGCAGGCAAAGCTGCGCGCCTAAGAGATCGCCGACCTCATCGCCCAAGGCGACGCGGGACTGTTCGGCCAGCACGATGGGCGCGACCCGCCAGCCGGGCAACCGCTCCAAGCAGGCGCGGATCATCGGCGCGGCGTGGGTTTGCACGGCGCCCGCCGACAAGCCATCGGCGACGACGAAGACGATATCCCACGGCTGCGGCGGCACGTCCGCCAGCATCGCCGCACTCTCCGGGTGCAAGCGTCGCCCGAGATCGGGGCGGCGCAGGTAAATCGCGCGGTCGGGCGCTCGGGATTTCACTTTCAGCACCGGCAGCGGCGCGAGATCGGCGGCGAGCTGATCGAAATCCACCTTGCCATGCACGGCGTCGCGGGCACGGGCGTGGGCCAGTTGGAATTTCAGCAGTTCGGCGGTCGGCAACCCGTCGCCTGCGCGCCCAAGGCCAATGCGGGCGCGCGTGGATTTGCGCAACGTTTCCCAGGGATCGAAGCTCATCCAATCCCCCCGGCGGTGAGGAGGCGATTGAGGGCAGGCGCGGTGGGGGGCGGCAGACGCCCGCGCGAATCCAGCATGTCCATCCGCTCCAGCCACGCCTGAAACTCCGGCGCGGGCTGGCGGTGCAGCAGATGCCGCAGCGAGACGATGTCGTGGTAGGACAGGCTCTGATAGTTCAGCATGATATCGTCGGCACCCGGCACGCCGATGACGAAATTCACCCCGGCTTGCCCCAGCAGCAGCATCAGACTGTCCATATCGTCCTGATCGGCTTCGGCGTGGTTCGTGTAGCAAACATCGACGCCCATCGGCAGGCCGAGCAGCTTGCCGCAGAAGTGATCTTCCAGCCCAGCGCGGATGATCTGCTTGGAATCATAAAGATATTCCGGCCCGATGAAGCCGACGACCGTATTGACCAGCAGCGGCCTCACCGCGCGGCAGACGGCATAGGCGCGCACTTCCACCGTTTGTTGATCGACGCCGTGATGCGCCCCCGCCGACAGCGCGCTGCCCTGGCCGGTTTCGAGATACATGACATGATCGCCCACCGTGCCACGCTTCATCGACAGCGCCGCCTCCCGCGCCTCGTGCAGCATAGCGATGGTCACGCCGAAGCCCTTGTTCGCGGCTTCGGTTCCGGCGACCGACTGGAACACCAGATCCAGCGGTGCGCCCTGTTCGATGGCGGCGATGCTGGTGGTCACATGGGTTAGCACGCAGGATTGCGTCGGGATATCATAGCGCTGGCGGATCGCGTCCAGCATATCCATCAGCTTCATGCAGGCGGGTAAATTATCGGTGGCGGGGTTGATGCCGATGACCGCATCGCCGATGCCGAACAGCAGCCCATCCAAGGTGGAGGCGGCAATCCCGGCGGGATCGTCGGTCGGGTGATTGGGTTGCAGGCGGCTGGAAAGACGGCCTTCCAGCCCGATTGTCGTGCGGAACGCTGTGACCACCCGGCATTTTGCCGCGACCGCGATCAAATCCTGATTGCGCATCAGCTTGGAGACGGCGGCGACCATTTCCGGGGTAAGGCCGGGCGCGACCCGCGTCAGGGTTTCGGCTTCGACCGGATACGACAGCAGCCACTCGCGGAATTCCCCAACCGTGAGGCTCGCTACCGGTGCGAAGGCAGCCGCATCGTGGGTGTCGAGAATGAGGCGCGTCACCTCGTCGCTTTCATAGGGAATCAGCACATCATCGAGAAAGGCGCGCAACGGCACCTCGGCCAGCGCGAGGCGGGCGGCAACGCGGCGTTCGTCGGTGGACGCAGCGATCCCCGCCAGCTCATCGCCCGAGCGGCGCGGCGAGGCGCAGGCCAGCAGGGTTTTCAGATCGTCGAAAACATGGCGTTCGCTGCCAAGAGTGTACGTGTAAATCGGCATCGCACCCCATCGGGAAAGGGCAAGGAAGGTGCAAGCCTACACCCGTTCCACCGACAGTTATTTGACATCTCGACACAGTTTCGCCCCAATTGCGGCTCTGCGGTTTAAACGATGCGAGTTTCCATGCCCCACGCGCTGCCCTTCGCCCTAACCTTGGGAGACCCCGCCGGGGTGGGGCCGGAACTCATCTGTAAACTCGCCGTCGATCCCGCGCGCGCGGCCGTGAAGCTGCTGGTGATCGGCGATATGGGGATTTTGCGCCGCGCGGCGGGGATCGTCGCGCCGGGACTTGCGATTGTCGCGGTGGCCGATCCTGCCGAGGCGCTCAGCGTTCCGGCCGGGACGCTAGCGGTGCTACCGCTGGCCGAGGCGCTGCCGCCCGATATGCCGTTCGGAAAAATTGATGCCCGCGCCGGGGCCGCCGCCTATGCCTCGCTCTGCACCGCCATTGATCTTGCAATGGCAAAGCGCATCGCCGCCATCGTCACGCCGCCCTTGCACAAGGAGGCGCTGAAGGCCGCCGGGGTGAAGTTTCCGGGGCATACGGAAATTCTCGCCGCGCGCTCCGGCACCGATCATGTGGCAATGATGCTCGCCAACGATGAGCTGCGCGTGTTGCTGGTCTCGATCCACCTCAGCCTTTCAGACGCCATCAAGGCCGTGACGCTGGACAATGAGTGCCGCGCGATTCGCTTCGCCCATCAGGCCTGCCGGGCCTATGGCATTGCCGCGCCGCGCGTGGCGGTGGCGGGGCTCAACCCACACGCGGGCGAGGGCGGGTTGTTCGGGCGGGAAGATTTGGACATTATCGCCCCGGCGATTGCCCAAATGCGTGCCGAAGGCATCCACGTAAGCGGCCCCTGGCCAGGGGACACGATCTTCATGCGCGCCCGCCAGGGTGAATTCGATATCGTCGTGGCCCAATATCATGACCAAGGACTGATCCCGGTGAAATATCTCGGGATCGACCACGGCGTGAATATCACCGTCGGCCTGCCGTTCGTGCGCACCTCTGTCGATCACGGCACGGCCTTCGATATTGCCGGGACGGGCAAAGCCGATGCCACTAGTCTGCGCACCGCTCTAGCGCAAGCGGTGGCGATGACGCGGGGATAAGTTTGGACTAGCGAACCGCTACCCCGCCAACGCGGTGCGAATATAAAATTCCCGCAGTTTTATCGCGATCGGCCCCGGTTTGCCCGTGCCGATGGGGTCGCCGTCGAGGCTGGCGACGGGGGTCACGAAGCTGGAGGCGCTGGTATAGAAGGCTTCTTGGGCCGCAAGCGCCTCTGCGACGCTGAAGGCGCGCTCGTCCAGCCTTAGGTCGGTTTCCCTAATGAGCGCGGTAATGGCCCGGCGGGTAACACCGGGCAGCACCGCTTGCGTGAACGGGCGCGTCACGAGCGCGCCGTCGCGCGTGACGATGAAGGCGGAGGAGGAGGCCCCTTCCGTCACCAACCCGTCTTCGACCATCCAGGCTTCGTCCGCTCCTGCGCGTTTGGCGGCTTGTTTTGCGAGCACCTGGGCGAGAAGCCCGACCGATTTAATGTCCCGCCGCGCCCAGCGCAGGTCTGGCAGGGTAATCACCGTGGCCCCATCGACGGCAAGTTTCGAGGTCAGCAGATTTTTTGCCTGCGTGACCATCAGCACGGTCGGTGTCAGCCCTTCGGCATAGGTGAACTCGCGTTCGGCAACCCCGCGCGTGACCTGGATATAGACGGTGCCTTCGCGCAGCCCATTGCGGGTAATGAGGTCGTTCTGAAACCCAACCCATTCGGCGGTGGAATAGGGGTTGGGAATATCGATCGCGCGCAAGGAGCGGTCGAGCCGGGCCAGATGGGCCTCATTATCGATCGTGCGCCCGTTCAGCACCGCGCTAACCTCGTAAATGCCATCGGCGAAAAGAAACCCCCGATCCATGATCGGCAGTTTGGCGTCGGCAAAATCGAGGAAGTCGCCATTGAGCAAAACGATACGCGACATAATTTATCCTTTAGGCAGGGGGGAAGCGCGGCGCAGTAGCGGTTTGCGGACGGGGTGCAGGGCGGCGGGCTCCGCCTGCTTCAAACCAGCCCAGAGCCGATGGAGCGCGGCCCGGCGATTGGCCCGGTCGCAATAGGCGACGATGCTCAGGTCCATCTCCCAACCGTCGCCACCCAAGGGAGTGAGGGCGGCGGCGGCGTCGGGGGTAATGCCGGAGTCGGGCAACCAGGCGACGCCGTGCCCGGCCAGCGCCATTTCCCGCAGGACATCGGCCATATCGCTTTCCATCACCCGCGTGCTGGCGAGCGGGGCCGCGGCGGCGCGATGATCGCATCGACCAGCCGGGCGAAATAGATGCCGCGCGAATAGCGCAGCAGCGGCACCGGGCGGCGCGGGGTGCCGGGGAACTGAATCTGCCCGCTGTCCACCAGGGTTTTTGCCGCCCAGGGGCGCAGCCGGTCAGTCTCGATCTGTACTTTATCGTAGCGCGCCATATCGAGAAACATCGGTTCCTGCGCTCCGTAGAAGCAGATCGCAACATCCACGTCCCCCGCCACGAGGGCCGCGCCGAGATCGTGGATATTGCCCAACATCAGGCTGCACGTCAGCTTCTGCCCTGCCGTCCAGGCCGACCACCAGGCGGGCAGGCGCGTCGTTGCGAGCGCATAAGGAACGGCGATGCGGATATGATCGGCCTTGGTTGCGCCGCCGCCCGAAATCTCCGCCCGCACATCGCTAAGGGTGCGCACCACGTCCGTTGCGTGGGCGCGGAACTGCTCGCCCTCCTGGGTTAGGCGCGTTGGGTAGAAATTGCGGTCGATCAGCGGTTTGCCGACCCAAGCCTCAAGCGATTGCAACCGGCGGCTGAAGGCGGCCTGTGAAGAGTTGCGCTGTGCGGCAGCCTTGGTGAAATTGCCGGTTTCGGCCACCGCCAGAAAATCATAGAGCCAGCGCAAATCCATATCGCCCCCCTAACCCCATAGGGCCGCAGGCGCGGGGGAAATAACACTGCCGCTAAAGCGCAGGCCCGGATCGCGGTCTTTGGCCAGCAGCAACGGCCCGTCGAGATCGATATAGCTGGCCTTACCCGCCAGCAGCAGGGCGGGGGCCATCGCCAAGGAGGTGCCGACCATGCAGCCGATCATCAGTTTCAGCCCGCGCGCTTCGGCGGCTTCGGCCATCGCCATCGCCTCGGTTAGCCCGCCGGTTTTATCGAGCTTGATATTGATGGCCTGATAGCGCGTTGCCAGCGCGTCCAGGGTTCGGCGGTCGTGAACGCTTTCATCGGCGCAGAGGATCATGCCTGTATCGAGCCCGGTTAGCGCCTCGTCTTCACCTGCTGGCAGCGGCTGTTCGATCAGCGTGACCCCGGCCTTTCGGCAGGCGGCGAGGCCCGGCTCCAGCAGCGCGTCGGTCCAGGCCTCATTGGCATCGACGATGATCGTGCTGTCGGGGGCACCCTCGCGCACGGCGGCGATGCGTTCGGCATCGCCCGCGCCACCGAGCTTCACTTTCAACAGGGGCCGGTGCGCGGCTTTCTTGGCGGCCTCCCACATGCTCTCGGGCGTGCCGAGGCTGAGGGTATAGGCGGTGACAACATCGGTCGGCACCGCTAGCCCGGCGCGCTGCCAGACGGGGATTCTCGATTGCTTGGCCTCAAGGTCCCACAGCGCACAATCGAGCGCATTGCGCGCCGCGCCGGGTTTGAGGCGGTCGAGCAGCCCGAGCCGGGCTTGCGCGGGCGAGGTTTGCGTCGCGAGCCAATCGGCTTGAGCTTCGAGAAGGGCGACGACGCCCTCCACGCTTTCGCCGTAGCGAGGGTAGGGGACGCATTCGCCGTGCCCCGCAATGCCGTTCGACTGGAGCGTTACCACGACCACCCGCGCTTCGGTGCGGCTGCCGCGCGAAATGGTAAAGCTTCCGGCAATTGGCCAGCTTTCGGCGGTGACGGTGAGGGCGATGCTCATGCTTAAAACGCTCACCGGCAGCGAGAGGGGGAATTCAAGCAAAAGTCGGTCGACGAGCGGGGCGACGCCGAAGCGGATCGGATCGGTCGCGGGCAGGCCGTGCGTGGTGGCAAGCTCGGTCAGCACGGCGCGCGCGGCAACTTCGTCCAGCGCTTGCGTATTCACCGAAAGGCCGATGGCGCGAATATGGGGGTTGGTCAGTCGCCCGCAGCGCAGGGTTAGATCGATCACCTCGGCGATGCTGGGAAGCGGCGTTTTCACCCCGCGCAGAGTGGTGCGCGTCGGCTCGTGGCAGACGATAAACGCATCGGGCTGCGCACCGTGCAGCAGGCCGAGTGAAACGCCCGCGAACGACGGATGAAACAAGGAACCCTGGCCCTCGATCAAATCCCAATGGTCGGGCGCGGCATCGGGCGAGAGCCATTCGACGGCCCCCGAGATGAAATCGGCGACCACGGCATCGATGGCAACGCCGCGCCCGGAGATAAACACACCGGTTTGCCCTGTCGCGCAGAAATCGGCCTTCAGACCCCGTGCCCGCATGGCTTTTTCCAGCGCGAGAACAGTGTATTTTTTGCCCACGGAACAGTCGGTACCAACGGTTAGCAAGCGCAGGCCCGTGCGCTTATGGCCCTTGCCGGTGGCGAAACTTTGATCGGTATGGCGCACGTCGAAGAGCTTGCGGCCCCTGCGCGCGGCGGTTTCGGCAATCGCGGGTTTCGAGCCAAGCTTGGCGTGTAGGCCGCTGGCAACATCCATCCCCGCTGTGAGGGCGGCCAGGATCACATCGGTCCAATGATCGGGCAGCACGCCGCCTGCATTGGCGACGCCGACGATGAGGGTTTTGACGCCCTGGGCCGCCGCCTCAGCAATCGTAAGATCCGGCAGGCGCAAATCGGCCTGACAGCCGGGCAGGCGGATTTGCCCGAGACACCATTCCGGCCGCCAATCCAAGATGCCTTGCGCGGTTTTCGCCGCGAGTTGATCCGGCACATCGCCAAGAAACATCAAATAGGGAGGTGTAATCTGCATCGTAGTTTTGCCCGTTTTCGCTTATCCCCGCAGAGACCTGAAGCCCCCCTGCCGCCGGGCCATAATGGGCGGAAACGCTTCGGTTTCGCCAATGCGAATTTCGCATCGAAATCGCCTGAGCCGCCGCGCTTGACGGGCACAGACCGATAAGGCGATGCAGAATTTGCATTGTGCGGGGCCGCTCTCTTCGCTTTGCGCGCGCGGCCCCGCCTGCTACGCCTAAACCGCGACGATGGGGAGAGCCGCAGGCATGAGCGTTTGGGCGTTGGAAGCCGAAGAATTATCCTATGGATACGGCGCGCAGCGTGTGATCGACGGGCTCAGCTTGCGGGTCGCGGTCGGCGCGCGTCACGCCCTCATTGGCCCCAATGGCGCGGGCAAGACCACGCTTATTCATTTGCTCACGGGCTTTCAGATTCCGCAGAAAGGCCGATTGCGGCTATGGGGCGCGGATATAACCGATCTGCCGCCGGAAGCGCGGGTCAAGCGCGGTTTGGGCCGCAGTTTTCAGATCAATCAGCTTTTCCCCAATCTCACGCCCCGCACGTCCGTGCGGCTGGCGCTGGCCGAGCGCGACGGCAAATCCGGCGGCTGGTGGAAGCCGCTTGCGGGCGATGCAATGCGGGAGGCGGAAGCCTCGGCCCTGCTGGCGCAAATCGGCCTTGCCAGCGTCGCCGATATCGAAACCCGGCGCTTAGCTTATGGCCAGCAGCGCTTGCTCGACATCGCCCTCGCCCTGGCGCTCAAGCCGAAAATACTGCTGCTGGACGAGCCCGCCGCAGGGGTTCCGCGCGACGAAAGCGCTGCCCTGATCGATCATCTTTTAGCGCTGCCATCGTCGGTGACGCTGCTGCTGATCGATCATGATATGGATCTGGTGTTCCGCTTTGCCGCGCGGATATCCGTGCTGGTCGCGGGGACGATTCTCGTGGAAGGATCGCCCGCCGAAATTGCCACGAACGCGGAGGTTCGCCGCGTCTATTTAGGAGAGGATTCCCATGTCTGAGCTGCTGGTTCACTGCCTTGGCGAAGCGATGCTGGAGCTTTCGGCCCCGCGCCTCGGCCCGGCCACGCTCAGTTTTGGGGGGGATACGCTGAATACCGCCGTCTATCTTGCCCGCTTGGGCGTGCGTACCGGCTATGCCAGCGCGATGGGCGACGATCCCTATAGTGCCGAAGTGCTCGCGGCGTGGCAGGCCGAAGGGGTGGCGACCGAGGCCGTGGCGCGGCTGCCCGGAACCCTGCCCGGCCTCTATGCCATTCGCACCGATCCGCACGGCGAGCGCAGTTTCTCCTACTGGCGCGACGCCTCGGCGGCACGGCAGATTTGGCGGCACGAAAGCCGCGCGGCGTGGCTCCAACACGTGCTCGCCTGCGACTGGCTGCATCTTTCGGGCATTACGCTGGCGATTGCCGGGGTGGAGGGGCGGCAGGCTCTGTTCGACGCGCTTACCGCCGCGAAAGCCAGGGGCCTGCGCCTCTCCTTCGACAGCAATTATCGGGCGCGCCTGTGGCCCGACGCGCCGACGGCAAAAGCCGCGTATGAGGCGATTCTCCGGCTTGCCGATCTTAGCCTGCCCGGCCTTGAGGATGAAGCCCCGCTGTTCGGGGAGGAGGACGCCCCGGCGCTGATCGCCCGCCACCGCGCCTATGGTATCGGCGAAATCGTGCTGAAAATGGGCGGGCCG
>NZ_LAJY01000330.1 GCF_000963705.1 Elstera litoralis
GGCGCGGATCAGCGCGCAGGATGCGCCGACACTGGCAGCGCTGTGGCGCTCGCTCGCCGAAACCGACGCGCGCGCGGCCTTGCGCAACTGCGGCCTGCCGCTGCGGGTGCTGCTGGGGGCACAGAGCCGCATCTACGGCTCAAAACTCGCCGATTTTTACCGGGAAACCTATCCCGACGCGCGCCTCACGCTGCTCGACGGGGCAGGCCACGCGCCGCAGATCGAACAGCCGGACGCCGTGAATGCCGCCCTTGCTGAGTTCGTCGCCGAAGTGAGGGGTTAAAGCGGCAGGCGGATCGTTACGACCAGCCCCTGCGGCGCATTATCGGACAGGCTAATGTCGCCGCCATGCCCCCGCACGATATCGCGGGCGATGGTGAGGCCGAGGCCGACGCCGCCCTCATCGCCTACCAAGGTGCGCGGCGTGCGCGCCGCTTCGACCCGAAAGAAGGGCCGGAAGACGGTTTCGCGCAGTTTAGCCGGAATACCCGGCCCATTATCGCGAATCTCGATGGTCTGGAACCCGCCGTGGCGGCTTAAGCTTACCTCGATCCGGGTTGCGTGCCGGGCGGCGTTTTGCAGGATATTATTGAGGCAACGGCGCATCGCCTCGGGCTTCACCAGCAGCGGGCCAACATCGGCATCGACGTGTAACAAGAGCTGCCGATCCTGGTAGGGGCCGCGCCGCAGGGTGCTGAAAATCCCGTCGATCATCGGCAGCAGATCGGTTTCGGTCGAAAGCTCCCGCCCTTCGCCCTTGACGAAGGCGAGGTAGGCGTTCAGCATTTTCTCCATTTCCAGAATATCTTGCCGCATCGGCTCCTGATCCGGATGCGCGCCCAGGAGTTCGACTGAAAGTTTCAGCCGAGTCAGGGGGGTGCGCAGATCGTGGCTAACGCCCGCCAACATTTCCGTGCGCTGTTGCAACTGCCGGGTAATGCGTTCGCGCATGTGGGAAAATTCCAGCGCAGCGCGGCGCACTTCGGTGGCCCCCTCCAGCTTCACCTCGCCGACGGGCTGGCCCTTGCCGAAGCGTTCCGCTGCTTCCGCCAGCCGCCGGATCGGGCGGACCTGATTGCGCATGAACACGCTGGCGATGCCGAACAGCAGCAGCGACGTTCCGACCATCCACAAGACGAACACATAGGTAGTGGAGGTGAAGATGCGCTTGCGGTTCACCCAGGCGCGCAACACCCCATCCGACGTTTGCGCTTCGATGACGATCATCCGATCATCCTCGGCGTCGCGCAGGCGGAAGGGGCGGCGCAACCTTTCGGCGAGGGCGGAGACCAGCGTATCACCATAGGCTTCCATCACGATGCCTGGTTCGACGTTCGGCAAAATCTCATGGGCGGTAAAAGCGAAAGTAACGCCGGTGGCGCTTTCGGCATCGGTCAGCATCGGCGCGATGGCCGCCGGGTCGCGTGGGTAGGTTTGTTCGATCTGGCTGAGCACGAAGGCAATTTCGCCCGCGACCGAGCCCGACAGCCGCCGCGAGAGAATATTCCAATGCTGCTCGAAGAAGATATACGTCGTGACGATTTGCAAGATAATCATCGGCGTGACGATAATCATCAGCGAGCGCGCATAGAGGTTCTTCGGAAGATAATTTTTGATTCGAAACAGATCGAGCCACGGCACGAGGTTCGGCCAGCGCTGGCGCAGCCGCTTAGTCGAGATGGAGAACATAGCCCTTGCCCCGGATCGTTTGCAGATAGCGCGGGAACTTGGGATCGGTTTCTATTTTCTTACGCAGCCGCGTGATCGCTACGTCAATCGCCCGGTCGGTGATCGTCGCGCGGTCGTCGGGGGCGAGGTCCTCACGGGCGAGCGGCTGACCTGCGTTGGCGACCAGGGCGACTAGCAGATCGGCTTCCCCGGAGGTCAGGTAAATCGCGTCGCCATTGCGGGTGAGCAAGCGGCGTTTCGAGTCGAACCGAAAGGGGCCGAATTGGGCGGCGTCCGACTCCAGCGCGTCGCTGTCGGAGAGGGGCGTCGGCGGCACGGCGGCGGTTCGGCGCAGGATCGTACGCAGCCGCAAGACCAATTCGCGCGGATCGAAGGGTTTGACCAGATAATCATCGGCCCCAACCTCAAGCCCGGCGATGCGGTCGTCAGTTTCGCCGAGGGCGGTGAGAAACAGGATGGGCACATCCTGTTCGTTGCGCAGGGAGCGCACGAGATCGATCCCGCTTTCGCCCGGCATCATCACATCGACGATGAGAATATCGAAGGCCAGTTGCTCCAACTTCTCCCGTGCCGCATCGGCGCTTTGAACGGCAACGGTCTGAAAGCCGTTTTCGCCCAAAAACCGTTGCAGCAGATCGCTGAGGCGCGTGTCGTCATCGACGATCAGCACCAACGCGGAAGGCGGAGCAGGGTCGGTTGCGGGCAGCACCATGCTAGGTACCTTACGAGAGTCGCTTAACGCTGCGGGCTCGGCAGCGGAATCCCGAGTTTATCCAGCCGCTCTTTCAAGGAAGACAGCATTTCGCGCTTCCCTTCCTGCGACGGAATATGCCCGACATAAGTATCCATAAAGTCCGGGCGGCTCAGATAATGGCGTGCCAGGGCTTTGGCTTTTTCCAGATTCTCGCCCGGAATAAAGCAGCCTTCCTGGCAATAATCGATCACCTGAAACGCTTTTTTCGCCGTCGACATCGTCTGTTTTTCGATACTGGCGAAGAAGCGCGTCGATGAAATGAAGGCGCTTTGCATTCCGGCGATTTTCTGACCAAAAGCCGCCTTCTCGCCACTGCCTAAGGGGGCGGCAATAATCGCCCGATAAAGATTGGCCAGAATGCGCAGTTTATGCGCGCCCGAGCCCTCGCCCGTCAGCAAGCGGCGGTCGAAGTCTTCATCGGCAAAATAACGCTGCAAGAAGCCTTCAAGGATCTTCTTATTATTCGGGCCGAAGGTAACGGCATAGATTTCCAGTAGGCGCGTGACCTTTTCGCCCATGCTGCCCTGATTGCGAATATAATCCGCAATCGTTTCTTCGGTTAGCAGGCGGCCCATGCGTTTGTCGATAAACTCCAGCGCGCGCCGCCCGCCCAAAATCCGGTCGTTGTGGCGCAAGCGCCCCAGAACGGAATGGGTGGCGCGCAACTCCGTCATCAACTCCGACGAGGCGATGGGATTGCGCGAGGCCAACTGCTGAATAATGCTGGTCTCAATCGCGGTCATGGTTTCCGGCAGGTCGAGATCTTTTAGCAGTTGCTGAAGCTTTTTGGCGGTGGCGTGGGGCTCGCCCATCCGCCGCGTTGGGTAGGTGCCTTTATAGATGTCGATCAGATCGTCGATCTTATCTTCCAACACCATTCGGCGGCCAAAGAAGGATTCTTGCGCTAGATCGCTGATAACGCTCTCGGCCAGCAACCCATCCATGATCGGCAAATAGGGCGAATTGGCGGCTTCCAGCGCCAGAGCATACATGCGCTCGATCTTCTCAAGCCAGTTTTTGCACCCGGCGAGCGTATCGATCAGCATGCGTTGCAGGCGTAAATTGGCGATATCGGGCGGCCCAGACCGCATAATCTGGCTTACTTGCGCAACAAACTCGCCGGGCTTTAAAACAATCGCCGGCTCCGCAGCTTCGAAAGCGCGAATTTTGATGGAGAGTTGCTCCAGCAGCGCTTGAATCTCGCGGACGCGGTCGAAAGTTTTCTGCCCGATAGCTTTGGCCTGAAGCGCCGATGCCCGCTCGGTGATATCCCGCAGCAAAGTTCCCGCGCCATCGATGCGGGAATGATTGCGCGCCGAATAAATCAGTTCGGTCGGCGTAATCGCCATCTGATCCAGGAACGGCCGCGCAAGCGTACCGATTAGGCTGCGCGCAGCCGGTAAAAACAAATCTTCTACCGTGGTGCAATGCACCATACGGTTGCCCGATTCATCACTTTTGATTTTTTGCTGCACACTTGTCATAGCAGAAATAATAACAATCTCTATTGCTCAATGACACTGAGGCGGAGTGGGGCAATAGACAAGTAGCGGAAATCGTTCAAACCCAAGGATTTCATTGCTTTGCCCCCTTCTGC
>NZ_LAJY01000331.1 GCF_000963705.1 Elstera litoralis
CGCCTTCTCCTTCTGCTTCGGCTATATCCAGGGGCTGCTGGATGCGGTGAAGCATCTCTATCCGAACGCGGTAACGGCGTAAAAAATGGCCGGAGGAAACCCTCCGGCCAAATTTCCTAGACGTAGCCGGTCGAGCCATCCGGGCGGATCGGCACTTTGCGTTCCCAATGCACGTAATCTTCCTTACCCAAGATTTCCTCATTGATCTCAACGCCCCAACCGGGCCGATCTGGGCGAAGTTCCAGATAGCCGTCTTTCGGCAGGTACGGGTCTTGCACGTAATAGGCCCCTTGATCCGCCGCCGGTTTCGCCGAACTGCCCCCGGCTTCGAACGCATAGCCCGGCCCATGCGGCAGGCGATATTCGAGAATGCGGAAATTATGCTGGGAAGCGGAGAAATGCAGGTTCACGGCGGTCGCCAGAGGCCCCATCGGGTTATGCGGCGCGACGGTCACATAATGGGCTTCGGCCAGCGCCGCGATTTTGCGCATTTCGAGCAAGCCGCCGACGACGCAGATATCCGGCTGAATAATATCCGCGCCGCGCGCTTGCAGGAGCCTGAGGAATTCGAAGCGGCTGTAGAGCGATTCGCCGGTCGCCAACGTGCATTTTAGCCCGCGCTTGAGTTCGCCCCAGGCTTCAACGTTTTCCGGGCGGATCGGCTCTTCGAAGAACAAAGGATCATAGGGCGCGAGCGCATTGCCTAACTGAATCGCTTGAGCGGGCTCAAAGATTTTCGCGTGGGCGTCGAAGGCTATTTCGTATTCCGATTTCACCGTTTCACGCAGTTGGCGGAAATACTCGGCGCTGGTCCGCACCACTTCGCCCCAGCGGTGGGTATGAATATTGACGCGGTAAGGGCTGAGCTTGAAGGCCTTGAAGCCCCAGCCTTCGTTAAGCGCATCCATTTCGTCACGCGCTTGGATCGGGTCCGGCGCAGTATAGACGCCCGCATAGACCTGCACCTTATCGCGCACATTGCCGCCCAAAAGCTTATAGACCGGTACGCCCAGGGCTTTGGCCGAAATATCCCACAGGCAATGGTCGATCACCGAAATCGCCGCCAGCCCCAGCGCCCCCGGCGGGAAGCGCGTTTGCTGCATCAGCATCATAATAAGATATTCGATGCGGCTGGGGTCGTGCCCCTTAATCATCGGGAACAGATACTCCAGCAGCGGAAACAGCGCCTTATCCGGCCCGTGATTATAGCATTCGCCCCAGCCGGTAATCCCGTCATCGGTATCGATGGCCACAATGACGCGCGGGCGGTCCTTATCGCGCGACATATAGGCGCGCAAACGGTCGATTTTCATATCTGTCTCTGCCTATCCGGTATAGCGCATGCGCTGATGGATGCTGCGGTTACGAGGGTCCGGGCGCGGAATGGCCGACAGCAACGCCTGGGTATAGGAGTGGGTGGGATTGGTGCACACCTGCTCCGCCGGCCCCATTTCCACCAGCTTACCGCGATACATTACTGCCACCCGGTCGCACATATAGCGAATGACGCCGATATCGTGGCTGATGAAAATATACGACAGGCCCAGGCGGTCCTGGAGTTCCATCATCAAATCGAGCACCTGGGCGCGGATCGACACATCCAGCGCCGAGGTGGCTTCATCGGCGACGATAATGCGCGGATTGAGCGAAATCGCCCGCGCCACGCCGATGCGCTGCCGCTGCCCGCCGGAGAAAGCGTGCGGATAGCGCTCGCGCCAATCGGGGTTGAGGCCGACCTGTTCCATCAAATGCGCAACGCGGTCGTCCAACTCCTTGCCGGTGGCGATGCCGTTCACCAGCATCGGCTCGGCGATCACCTGGGCCACGGTCATGCGCGGGTTGAGCGAGCTGATCGGATCTTGGAAGATCATGCGGATTTCGCGGCGGCACTCTTTGAGCTGTGCCCGATTGGCTGTCACCAGATCTACCGTCGTGCCGTCGGCGCGGCGGTAGATGGCGGAGCCTGCGGTTGGGTTATAGACGCGCAGCAGGCAGCGGCCCACGGTGGTTTTGCCCGAGCCCGATTCGCCGACGACGCCCAAGGTTTCGCCCGGCTTTAGGAACAGCGAGACATTATCGACGGCTTTAACCCCGGCAAACTGCATCGAGAGGCCGCTGACTTCCAGCACCGGCAGCACTTTATCCGGCAGCGGCGGGCGCTTCAGGCGAATTTCGGCCTTTTGCTCCAGCTTCAGCACCGAGCCGATCAGCATGCGCGTATAATCATCCTGCGGCGCGTGGAAGATTTGATCGACCGGGCCGCTTTCCATCACCTTGCCGTGGTACATGACCAGCACCTCATCGGCAATCTCGGCCACCACCCCCATATCGTGGGTGATGAACATGACGGCCATCCCCTTATCCTTTTGCAGGCGGCGGATAAGATCGATGATTTCGGCTTGGGTGGTCACGTCCAGCGCCGTCGTCGGCTCGTCGGCAAT
>NZ_LAJY01000332.1 GCF_000963705.1 Elstera litoralis
GCCGTAGGGGCCTCGTCTGAGCAGGCGGGGTTTTCGGTGGCGAGGATACCAGCCGTTTCCTTTGGGCTTAGGTCTCGTTCTTTATTTTGGTTCGCCCGGAGGCGACAGGTATGACCACCCTTCGTGAGACAACTCCCGATCTTCCGTCTCATCCGCTCGACATTGTCGAAGACATTGTAACCGCGAATGAGTGGCCGTTCGACCGCGCAAGCGACGACGAGCTGATCGCAGAACTGCGCGGTCGGTGGTGCGATTATCGCTTGTTCTTTGTGTGGCGCGACGATGTGAGCGCGCTGCATTTTTCCTGTGCGTTTGACGCGAAGGTGCCCGAAACGCGCCGCCGCGAAATCTATGCGCTGACCGCCCTCATCAACGAGCGCCTGTGGATCGGCCATTTCGAGGTGAGTCTTGAAGACGGCATGCCCTTGTTCCGCCACACGCTGCCGCTGCGCGGCCTGCTGACCGGCGCGTCCTTGGAGCAGTTGGAAGATTTGGTCGATGCCGCTTTCACCGAGTGCGAGCGCTTCTACCCGGCGTTCCAATTGGTGATCTGGGGCGGCAAATCGGCGGAAGAAGCGCTAGAAGCGGCGCTGTTCGAAACGGTCGGCGAGGCGTAATTCATGGGCCTCGCGCTGCTGCTGCTCGGATGCGGCAAAATGGGCGGGGCTATGGCCCGGGGCTGGTTGGCGTCGGGCACGGTGGACCGCGTTGTGATCGTCGATCCGCATCGCACGAGCGACCCAGTGATCGCCAGTGATGGGCGCGTGTTCTGGGTGCCCGAGGTGGCGGCACTCGATGCGCCGGGCGCGCTCGATGCCGTTATTCTCGCCGTGAAACCGCAAATGATGGATGGGGCGCTGGCTGCGCTCGCGCCGAAACTCACCGGCACGCCCCTGATCCTCTCCATCGCCGCCGGTAAAACCATTGCCTATTTCCGCCAGTATTTCGCTGCCGCGCTGCCGCTGGTGCGCGCGATGCCGAACCTGCCCGCCGCGATTGGCCGGGGCGTGACGGTCTGCGTTGCCACCGACGGCACCTCCCCCGCACACCAGCAGCTTGCGACCGAGCTTCTGTCGGCCTGTGGGGCGGTTGAGTGGGTCGATGACGAAAAGCTGATCGATGCCGTCACCGCGCTTTCGGGCGGCGGTCCCGCCTATGTGTTCGCGCTGATCGAAGCGATGACGGAAGCGGGAATCGCGGTTGGCCTTGCCCCCGATCTTGCCGGGCGCCTCGCCCGTGTTACCGTGGCCGGGGCGGGCGAATTGGTGCATCAGTCGGACCTTCCCGCAAGCACCCTGCGCGAGAATGTGTGCAGCCCCGGCGGCACCACCATCGAAGCCATTAAAGTGCTGATGGGGCCAGAGGGCTGGCAGCCCATCGTGACCCGCGCGATTACCGCCGCCACGCGCCGCGCCGAAGCGCTCGGGTCATAAAACTGCCTTCTTGGTTCGCAGGATTCCCTCTGACCAACCCGGCTGCTTTCTGATAGTTTACCGCCCTTGGGAGGGAGACCCTAAACTGATGACCGATCCGGTTCTTCTGGCGGTAAGCCGCGCCATTGCCGAAACCGCCTGGACCAACGTGCCGATGGCCGAGTGGGCCGCGCGCGCCGATGTTCCATTGGCCGATCTCCAAGCCCGCTTCCCGACCAAACTCGCCCTTCTGCTGGCCTGGAACACGGCGGCCGACCGGATGATGCTCACCGATCTGTCGGCGGATGAGCGGGAAGGCCCGATCCGCGACCGGCTATTCGCCCTGCTGATGCGCCGCATCGATGCGCTGCAACCGGGGCGCGAGGCGCTGGCGCTACTGCCCGATCCGCGCCGGGGCGCGCCGCATCTGCTGCTGGCGGTAACGCCGCACCTGCTGCCCTCGATGGTCTGGACGCTCGAAGCCGCCGGGCTCGCTACCGGCGGCGTGATCGATCTGTTGCGCGCCAAGGCCCTCGGCCTCGCCTATGGGCTGACCTTACGCGCCTTTGTCGCGGACCCGAGCCCCGATCTGGCGGACACGATGAAGGCGCTCGATCAAGCGCTAAAGCGGTTGCAGGGCTGGCCGTTTGCGCTGCCGCGCGAGGCCCCGGCCAAAGGGCCGGACCCCGCGCCCGCCGTGGCCGAGAGCGCTTAAGTTTCCCTCCTGTTTGGCGGGGGAAGTGTGCACGCAAAAGTTATGTTGCACTGCACAAAATGCCTTGATTTTAGGCGGAGGCTGTGACATGGTGTTTTCATGTTGCACCGCAGCAATCGACCTTAGCTCTCAGGAGACCTCTCATGGCCCAGAACCCCTTCTTCGATTTCGACTTCAGCAAGATCATTTCTGAATACAAGCTGCCGGGCGTGGATGTGGAAGCGCTCGTGTCGGCCCAGCGTCGCAATATCGAAGCGATCACTGCCGCAAACCAGCTCGCCTTCGAAGGCCTTCAGGCCGTCGGTCGTCGTCAGGCCGAAATCCTGCGTCAGACGCTGGAAGAAGCCGCCGCCGTGCTGCGCGATAGCGTCGCCCAGGGCTCGCCGGAAGAAAAAATCGGCAAGCAGACCGAATTGGCCAAACAAGCCTTCGAAAAGGCGCTGGCCAATATGAAGGAACTCGCCGACCTGCTCACCAAGTCGAACCAGGAAGCCGCTGCCGTCATCAGCGCGCGCGTAACCGCGAGCATCGACGAAGTGAAGGGCCTGTTGGCCAATATCAAGAAATAACACCGACAGCCGTCGATTGTTTTTCACGAAGGGCTATTCTCGTAAGAGAATAGCCCTTTCGTTTATTATACGAGCGTTCGTATAAATTATTAGAATTTCCTTAAGGAAGGCCCTAAAATTTTACCCCGTCTCAATGATTGTCCATAAATAGTTTCACAAAACCGTCATTAAGCCCGGAGTAATTTGGCGGCGTCTCTTCTAGGAGGTTCCGACCATGACCCTTCCCGCTCTCGGTATCCGGGGTCGGCTTTGGCTGGCGTTTGGCGCGATTTCGACGCTGCCGATTATCGCCGCCCTTGTCGCCTGGCTGGCCTTTGCCGATGTTGCCGCCCGGATGGATCTGGTCGCCGATCAACGCCTGCCGCAAATCGAAACCGCCCTGCGGCTTGCCGCCAAAGCCGAACAGCTTGTCGGCTTCGGCCCCGCCCTGGTTGCCGCGCCCGATGCCGAGACGCGCGGCGCGCTTTGGCAAAAAATGGCCCCGACGCAAACCGAAGCGCGGCGACTGATCGACGCGCTGCGCGGCACGACCGACCCGAGCGAAATCACCGATTACAGCTCCTATATCGACGATATGGGCCGCATGCTGGACGGGATTCGCCAGGCGGTTGAGACGACAAGCCAAGCGCGCGCCGACCTCGCCCGAATCATGCTCTCGGTCGATCTGACCGCCCAGGATTTCGATCAATCCGCCGCACTGCTAAGCCAGAGCGATACTGGCACCCTACTGCGCCAGCTCAACGCCCGCCTAACCACCCAAACCCAGACCCTTCCCGCCGTGGCCGATGTCGACGCCGTCACCCGCACCACCCAAGCCGTTCAAGAACAGCAGGCGACGATGGTGCGCCTGATCGACGGGCTCCCGGCTGCCGATAAGCAGGAAATGGCCCCAGCGCTGGCGGCCTGGCAGGCGATTCTGGCCGAACGGCCCTTCCAAAAACAGGCCAGTTATCTTTTGGACGGCCAAGACCGTGATTTTCTGCTGATCTCCAACGTCGAGATCGCTGAACGCATCCGCGAACGCACGACCAAACTGGTGCAGGACGCGCGCGGCGGGGTTATGACCGCCGCCGACGACGTGCGTCGTGTGATCGAGGTTGGCGTGCAGAAGCTGATTCTCGTCGCCGTTGGGGCCGTGGTGCTCGCCATCGTCATCGGCTGGCTTTATGTGAGCCGCCGGGTCATTCGCCGCCTGATGCGCCTGATCGATGCAATGGGTCGCCTGTCCCAGGGCCAGCGCGACGCGTTGATCGAGGATAAAGGCCGCGACGAAATCGGCGCGATGGCCGAAGCTTTGCGGATTTTCCATGCCAATGCTCTGGCCGTCGATCGGCTCAATCAGGAGAAAATCGAAACCGAACGGCTGGCGGAGGAAGAACGCCGCGCCACCCTAAACCGCCTCGCCGATGGGTTCGAAGCCAGCGTGCGCCATATCGTCGAGGATGTGGGCAGCGCCGCCCAGGATATGCAGGGCTCCGCCGATGGGCTCGCCGAGGTCGTCGGCACCACCCAAGAGCGGGCAGAGGATGTGCGCAGCGCCTCCGATCAAGCGGTGATGCACAGTCAAACCGTTGCCTCGGCAGCAGAAGAGTTGACCAGCGCCATCGGCGAAATCGGACGCCAAGTCAATCACGCCGCCGGAATCACCGGCTCGGCCAGCGCCGCCGCCGATATGTCGGAACAGCAGATGCGCCAACTTGCCGCCGACGCCCAGCGCATCAATGACGTGGTGAAACTCATTCAGGATATTGCCGCGCAGACCAATCTGCTCGCCCTCAACGCCACCATCGAAGCCGCCCGCGCCGGGGAGGCCGGCAAAGGCTTCGCCGTGGTCGCCGCCGAAGTCAAAGCGCTGGCTATGCAAACCGGGCGCGCAACCGACGAGATTCGCGGGCTTGTCTCCACCATCGGCGCGCAAACCCAGGTGGCGGTCGGCAATATCGCCAATATTACAGGCGTCATGCGCGAGGTGAACGAGGTCGCCGCCGCCATTGCCGCCGCTGTGGAAGAACAGGGGGCCGCGACCCAGGAAATCGCCCGCACCGTTCAGGATGTTGCGCAAGGCGCCGTGGGCGTGAACCGCAATATTCTGGCGGTCTCCGACGCAACGGCGACGGCGCGCATGGTGTCGGCCGCCGTACAAACTGCCGCAACGGGGCTCTCGACCTCGGCCCAAACCTTGCGCCAGGAAGTCGATGAGTTCGTTGCGCGGGTGCGGG
>NZ_LAJY01000333.1 GCF_000963705.1 Elstera litoralis
GCCATGAGCGCGGGCGCTCTCTTCCTGCGCGCCCTGCGCGCCACTTACACATTGGGCGGTCCCGGCAAGCATGCCGTGGAGACCGCCCATACGCGTTTGATCGTTACCGGCGCGTTTTTCGCCCTGGCCTTCGGGGCCGTCGGCGTGCGCTTGGCCGATGTGACGCTGTTCCCCGCGACCGACGAAACCCGCAAAGCCCGCGCCGCCCGCCCAGACAAGCTGGACCGCGCCGATATTGTCGACCGCAACGGGTTGCTGGTCGCAACCTCGATCCAAACCGCGTCGGCCCACGCCAATCCGAAGGAAATCACCGATCCGGCGAGCGTGGCGCGCAAGCTCGCCTCCGTCCTGCCCGATATCGACGAAAAGCAGATCCGCGAGCGCTTGGCCGCGCCCGAACGCAGCTTCGTTTATATCCGCCGCAATGTAACGCCGCGCCAACAGTATGAGATCAACCGGCTCGGCATTCCCGGTATCCAATTCCAGCAGGAAGACCGCCGCCTCTATCCGCAAGGCCGCTTGCTCGCCCATGTGCTCGGCTTTTCGGACGTGGATAGCAACGGTCTGGCCGGGGTCGAAAAAGGCTTAAACGAGCGCCTGCGCGCGGGCGGCGAGCCGGTGGCGCTGTCCATCGATACGCGCATTCAGCATATCCTGCGCCAGGAACTCGACGCGGCGATGGTGAAGTTCCAAGCCATTGGCGCGGCGGGAATCGTGATGGATATTTACACGGGCGAAGTGCTGGGCATGGTCTCGTTGCCCGACTTCGACCCGTCGAACCCCGGCGGCTCGCCCGACGATGCGCGTTTCAACCGCATCACGCTCGGCGTGTACGAAATGGGCTCGACCTTCAAAATCTTTAACACGGCGATGGCGCTCGATTACGGCACGGTGTCGGTCAGCGGCGGCTACGATGCCGCCCGCCCGATTTCGATTGGCCGCTTCACGATTAAGGACGATCACCCGATTCCGCGCTGGATGTCGGTGCCGGAAATCTTCATGTATTCGTCCAACATCGGCTCCATCAAAATGGCGCAAGATGTGGGCGTGCAGGGCCAGCGCGCCTTTATGGATAAAATGGGGATGCTTGCCCCGCCGAAGTTCGAAGTGCCCGAAATCGGCCGCCCCCAGGTGCCGCAGCCGTGGCGGCCGATCAATCTAATGACGATTGCCTTCGGGCACGGGCTTTCGGTGAGCGCGCTTCAGGTCGCCGCCGGGGCTTCTGCCGTTATGAACGGCGGCATTTACGTGCGCCCGACGCTGATTAAGCAGGAAGAGGGCGTTACCATCCACGGCACGCGCGTTATCAGCGCCAAAACCTCGGAAACCATGCGCAAGCTGCTGCGCCTCGTCGTCACCGGCGGCACCGCGCGCAAGTCGGAAGTGCCGGGCTATCTGATCGGCGGCAAGACCGGGACGGCGGAAAAAATCGGCGCGCGCGGCGGCTACCGCAAGAACGCCAATATCACCTCCTTCGTCTCGGGCTTCCCGATCCATAATCCGCGCTACATGGTCATGGCGATGCTGGACGAGCCGAAGGGGCTGAAGGAAACCTATAATTTCTCCACCGCCGGGTGGAATGCCGCGCCGACGGGCGGCAAGATTATCGCCCGCATCGGCCCGCTGCTGGGCGTCGAGCCCTATGACGCCAATGCGCCGGAGGTAAAGGCCGCGCTGGCCGTCGATCTCGCCGGAACGGGGCCGCGCGCGGTGAAACCGAACCCGATGGCAACGCCCGCCGCAGCCCCGCTGACGCCGAGCGTTCC
>NZ_LAJY01000334.1 GCF_000963705.1 Elstera litoralis
TCTATGATCTCTTGTTCCGGGATGGGCTGTGCACCGAAGGTTATTCCGAACCATCGCTGATGATTGCCGCTTTAATCGACGGGGATGGTGAGGGTTATCTGATTGCCGAAGGGCAGCACCCCGGCGGAAAACCTATCCGCTATGCCGCCAATACAGTGTTTCTGCATTATGCCGATGTGCGGGCGTTCGGCGGCTATCGGGTGGAAACCAATAGCCGCTTTCGGATGGTTGAAATGCGCCTCAGTCTCGATTTTCTTGGTCGGTTGGGGCTTGCTGGGCAATTCGACCATTTCGACGCCGCGCATTCTTTCCATCTTGTTTCAACGGATCGTATTTGGGTGGGCAGCACTCAGATGGCCGATAATCTCCGGCAGTTAACCCTGGACTTGATTGCGATGGCGGATGCCCAGGGCAGCGATCTACAACTCGAAGCGCGGGCGCTCGATCTGCTCGCTAAAACCGTCGACCTGTTTCAGGCGGCGGGGCGCAACCGGTCGGTCGGCAATAGCCGCCACCAGCGCGACCGGCGCTGCCTGGAGCGCGCCCGCGATATCATTCTCGCCGATCCCGCTCATCTTTGGACAATCCGCGATCTCGCCCGCCAAGTCGGAATGAACGAGAAAAAATTGAAGGAGACTTTCCGGGAATATTTTGGTCAGCCAATCCGGGGGTTCCAGCAGGAAAATCGCTTAAAGCGCGGGCGCGACATGCTGATAGAAGGCACCTCAGTAACCGAAACCTCGCTGGCGGTCGGCTTTTCCAACCCCAGCTATTTCGCTTATCTTTTTCAACGACAATATGGCGTCGCGCCAAGCGCTCTCTTGACCGCCCTTCACGCCTGATCGAACAAGCGCCGCTCCCAACGATGTGCCAATTTCTGGCCTGATGCATCGTTGGCACTTCGCTGACAATGTGTTGGGTCAAGCGTTGGGCGGCCGCTTGTGATACGGGCCGTACGCGGCCACTCCAGCATGCCGGTAACATTAAAAGCCCATGAATCGAAATATCACGCTTTAGAGACTGTTTGAAGAAACTCTAACCCCTCATCACCAGAGCCAGGATGAACACCGCCCCGACGGCTGCCGTCAAGATGCCGACGGGTAACTCCTGTGGGGCGAGCAGCAGGCGACTGCCAAGATCGCCCGCAAGCAAAAAGGCGGCACCGATCAAAGCCGCAAGGATAGCCAGGGGACCATGCCGGACCCCAATTAAAGCGCGGGCGATATGGGGGATCATCAGTCCGATGAAGCCAACGACCCCCGCCACCGAAACCAGGGTACTGGTTGAGAGCGCACAGAGTAAGAATATCCGCCGCCGCAAGTGAGGGGCATCAATGCCGAGGGAGAGGGCGGTCTCTTCTCCCGCCAGCAACCCATCGAGAGCATGGCGGTGCATTAGAGCCGTCAGTACAGCAACCACGAGGCCTATCGCGGCCAGCGGTAAATTATGCCAGGCGGCGAGGCCGAGGCCGCCCAAAGACCAGAAGAGTACCGAATGTGCCGCCCGCTGATCGCCCGCAAAAACGAGATAGCTGGTCAAGGCACTGAAGAGGAAGGAAACGGCGATGCCAACGATCACCAACCGCTCTGGCCCTCGGCCCGGTTGAAGTTCGGTAACGATGAGCACCGCCGCTGCCGATAGCAGAGTTCCGGCAAGGGCCGCGATGGGCAAGGTCCAAATGCCGAGCGCATCGCCCCAATGGCCAATGACAAAGGCCGCCCCCGTCGCCGCCCCTGCCGACAAGCCAAATAGAAACGGATCGGCCAGATCGTTCCGGGTTGCCGTTTGCAGCAAGCAGCCGGTAACGGCCAGCCCGCCGCCCACACAGATAGCCAGCAACACTCTTGGCAATCTGAGATCGAGCACGATGCGCGCAACCGGCCCGGCCACCCCATCCGCGTGTCCAGTCAAGGTACGGATCACATCGCCGACGGCCAGCGGGGTCGCCCCGAAAGTGATTCCGGTTATGGCGAGGGCGATAAGAATAGCGCCTGCGACGACGACGAGCAGCCCGAAGCGTAGGCTCATTGCGCAGGAAGCGCGCCGGGGTGGAGGGCACGGGCGAGCGCCTCTACCGCGTCGATATTGGCGGGTCCGGGCGTGATCTGCTGATAGCGCAGTGGCAGGAACCGCCCTTTCTTCACGGCATCGGTTTCCTTCATCGCCGGATGGGCTTTCAGGAATGTCAGCAATTTTTGATAGCCAGCATCGTCTTGATAGTCGAGCAGGATCAGGAACTCGGGGTTGCGCACGGCCACCGTTTCCCAAGCCGCGGAACCCCAGCTCATGTCGAAATCGTCTAGCAGGTTTTTGCCGCCAGCCGCCTCGATCAGCGCGGTTGGCATGGCGAATTTACCGGCGGTGAACGGCTTATCCTCGCCCGAATCATAGAGGAAGACGCGCAGTGCGGGCCGCCCGGCAACGGCGTTCTGCACTTTGGCCAGCCGCGCCTTCCAGCCCGCTACTAAAGCTTCGGCCTCTGCCTGCTTACCGAAGATCTTGCCCAGGGTGATTTCATCGTCGTAGAGCAGGTTCATCGTGGCGCGTTGACGGGACTTGTCGAGATGCACGCAGCTTTCACTGAGCACGAAGGTTTTGATCCCCTTCGCTGCCAGCGTATCGGGCGTCACCTCGCCGCCCGGTTTCATGCCGTAGTACCAGCCCGCGAAGAAGAAATCGGTCTTGGCGGCGATCAGGTTTTCCAGGGATGGATATTTCGGGGCGAGTTCGGGGATGCCACCCTGCTGCTTCAGAAACTCCGGGCCAGTCTTGTACCAGCCGGTGATGCCCGTCACACCGACCATGCTGGGTTGCAGGCCGAGAGCGAAGGCCATTTCCGTCATATTCAGATCGTGGATGACAGCGGCTTTCGGTGGCGCGTCAAAGATTACGGGCTTGCCGCAGCTTTCGATCGTGACCGGAAAGGCCAATGCCGGAAGGGCAAGGATAGCTAAAGCAACCGAGGAAAGAAGAACAGGAAGGCGCATGGAA
>NZ_LAJY01000335.1 GCF_000963705.1 Elstera litoralis
GTTGACGGATCACTCAGGTTGGCTCATCTTGTCGGGCGTACCGAGGAAAACTCGGACAGAAAGAAGCAATAAAAGCTTCGCATGGGGGAGGTATACGAATTGGTGAGCACCGCTATCCTTGAGACGCGGGGGCTGACGAAGCAGTTTTCTGGCTTCACAGCCGTTAAATCCGTAGACTTATCGGTCAAAGAAGGCACGATTCACGCGCTGATCGGCCCGAATGGCGCGGGGAAGTCGACGGTTTTCAATCTGTTGACGAAGTTTTTGGTTCCGACAAGCGGCCAGATATTTTACCGGGGCGAGGATATTACCTCGGTCGAAGCCGCGTCCATCGCCCAGCGTGGCCTCGTGCGGTCCTTCCAGATTTCGGCGGTGTTCCCCCATCTCAGCGTGCGTGAAAATGTCCGCGTGGCCCTGCAACGCAAGCGCGGCGGCTGTTTCGATTTCTGGCGGTCCGAGAAAATTCTCGATCAGTATAACGACCGCGCCGACGAGTTGATTGACGCGGTTGGCCTGTCGGAGTTTCGCACCCATACCGCCGTTGAACTGGCCTATGGCCGCAAGCGCGCGCTCGAAATCGCCACCACGCTGGCGCTGGAGCCGAATGTGATGCTGCTGGATGAGCCGATGGCGGGGCTCGGGCGCGAGGATATCGGCCGCATTTCCGCCCTCATCAAACAGTCGGCCAAGGGCCGTACGGTGCTGATGGTGGAGCATAATCTGTCGGTCGTCGCCGACCTGTCGGACACAATCTCGGTGCTGCAACGGGGCGAAATCATCGCCGAAGGCACCTATGCCGAGGTTTCGCAGAATCCGCAGGTTATCAGCGCTTATATGGGGTCCGGCCATGGCCACCACTAATGTTCAGGGTGCGCCCCTCTTGGATGTGCGCGATCTTCATGCCCATTACGGCGAAAGCCATATTTTACACGGTATGGAATTCAATGTGCGCCAGGGCGAAGTCGTCACCCTGCTCGGGCGCAATGGCGCGGGCAAGACCACGACGCTGAAATCCATCATCGGTTTGGTTGGCAAGCGCACGGGGACGGTAACGTTCGAAGGTGAAAACATCATCGACCGCGCCCCCCATACGATTGCCAGGCGCGGGATTGCTTTTTGCCCGGAAGAGCGGGCGATTTTCGCGGCGCTCTCGGTCGAGGAAAACCTGATGCTGCCACCGGTGGTGAAGCCGGGCGGGATGAGTGTCGAGGAAATCTACACGATGTTCCCGAACCTCAAGGAACGCCGCCGCAGCCAGGGCACCAAGCTTTCGGGGGGCGAACAGCAGATGCTCGCCATCGGGCGGATTCTGCGCACGGGGGCCAATCTGCTGATGCTGGACGAGCCGACCGAAGGGCTGGCCCCGGTGATTATCGACCGGATCGGCGAGACCATCCGGGAAATCAAAGCGCGCGGCTTTACCGTGCTGCTGGTGGAACAGAATTTCCGCTTCGCCTCGACGGTCGCCGACCGTCACTACGTGGTGGAAAACGGACGGGTTGTCGACGCAATCGCCGCCGACGAACTCGAAGCAAAGACCGAGGATCTGAAACGCTACCTCGGCGTGTAATCGGACAATTTTGGGGAGGAAATTCCGATGACCAAGACGAAACAGACCTATGGCTCGTTGCGCACGGCTTTATTGGCCGGTGCCGCTTTGCTCGCGGCAGGCTCGGCCCAGGCCCAGCTTACCGATGATGTGGTAAAAATCGGCGTTCTCACCGACGGGTCGGGCGTGTATGCCGACGTGGGTGGCCAGGGCAGCCTTGAAGCGCTGAAACTCGCGATTGCCGACTTCGGTGGCACGGTTTTGGGCAAGCCCATCGAAACGGCCTTCGCCGATCACCAGAACAAGGCCGATATCGCCGCCTCGATTGCCCGCAAATGGATCGATGCCGATAAGGTCGACGTGATCACCGATATGCTGAATTCCGCCGTGTCGCTGGCATTGCAGGAAATCGGCAAGGAAAAGAACAAGGTTATGCTGCACAATGGGGCCGCCAGCTCGGATTTGTCGGGCAAGGCCTGCGCGGTCACGGGGGTTCACTACACCTATGATACCTATGCGCTCGCCAACGGCACCGGCAAGGCGACCGTGAAGCAGGGTGGCGATACCTGGTTCTTCCTCACCGCCGACTACGCTTTCGGTCAGGCGCTGGAACGCGACACGACGGCGGCGGTTATTGCCAATGGCGGTAAAGTGCTGGGCGGTGTGCGCCATCCGCTCGCCAATGCCGATTTCTCCTCCTTCCTGCTGCAAGCCCAAGCCAGCAAGGCGAAGGTGATCGGCCTCGCCAATGCCGGTCTTGATACGGTGCAAACCATTAAGCAGGCGGCGGAATTCGGCATTA
This sequence comes from Elstera litoralis, assembly GCF_000963705.1. Taxonomy (GTDB): domain Bacteria; phylum Pseudomonadota; class Alphaproteobacteria; order Elsterales; family Elsteraceae; genus Elstera; species Elstera litoralis. The sequence continues at coordinate 2,352 of NZ_LAJY01000335.1, forward strand.
CCCAGAGCGGCCAACGCCTCGCGGGGATGCTCATTTTCATCACCGATGTGCATTCGCTCGGGCTGCAAACGGCGCAGGGCCTGACCCTGACCACGGGCTTCTACTGGGATATGAACGATGAAACCCGCGCCTTCTCCAAGCGGTTCTTCGATAAGATGAAGCGCATGCCCAGCATGGTGCAGGCGGGGGTCTATTCCTCGGCGCTGCATTATCTGAAGGCGGTTCAGGCGGCCGGCACCGATGACGGGACCAAGGTTGCGATGAAAATGCGCGAACTGCCGGTCAACGATATGTTCGCCAAGAACGGCAAGATCCGTACCGATGGCCGCATGGTCCACGATATGTATCTCGCCCAAGTCAAAACCCCGGCGGAATCGAAAGCCCCGTGGGATTACTATAAGATCCTGGCGACCATTCCTGGCGATGAAGCCTTCCGTCCTGAAAAGGATGGCGGCTGCCCGCTGGTAAAGTAAGAGCCCAGGTTTCCTTCTGCGTCGGCTTCCGTCCGTGGCCCTTGGGCTGCGGGCGGAGGGCGAACCTTGACCCGGATTCCCGTTCATGACAGAAATTTTTGGTGTGCCGATGGCGGCCCTTTACGGTCAGCTCCTGATCGGCCTGATTAACGGTTGCTTCTATGCCCTGCTGTCGCTGGGGCTGGCGATCATTTTCGGGATTCTCAACGTCATCAACTTTGCTCACGGCGCGCTCTATATGATGGGCGCGTTTGTGGCCTGGATGCTGCTCAATTATGCCGGTATCGGCTATTGGCCGGCGCTGCTGCTGTCGCCACTAATTGTCGGCGCGCTTGGGATAATCGTTGAGCGGCTGCTATTGCGGCATCTTTACAAGCTCGATCATCTTTACGGGCTGCTGCTGACCTTCGGGCTGACGCTGCTGGCGGAAGGCGCCTTTCGGCAGATGTTCGGCGTCTCGGGCCAGCCCTATGCGATTCCGGATGCTTTGCGCGGGGGCCAGAACCTCGGCTTCATGTTCTTGCCCAACTACCGCGCCTGGGTCGTGGTTGCGGCCTTCGCCGTTTGCCTCGGCGTCTGGCTGATGCTGGAAAAAACCCGCCTGGGCGCAACCCTGCGGGCGGCGACCGAGCGGCCCGAGATCGTGCAAGCCTTCGGCATCAATGTGCCGGTGATGATTACGCTCACCTACGGCTTCGGCGTGGCGCTTGCCGCTTTCGCCGGGGTTTTGGCCGCGCCGATCTATCAGGTCGGGGCGTTGATGGGCTCGAACCTTATCATCGTCGTCTTCGCCGTGGTGGTGATCGGCGGGATGGGCTCCATCTTGGGGTCGATCATTACCGGGGTGGCTTTGGGCATCGTCGAAGGCCTCACGAAAGTCTTTTATCCCGAAGCGTCGAGCACGGTGATTTTCGTGCTGATGATCCTGGTTCTGCTGGTGAAACCGGCGGGCCTCTTCGGCAAAACCGCGTAAAGGAGGGTGCGATGTCGCCTGCTGCTGCCCGTTCCTTCCTGATCTTCGGCCTTCTGTTCGCCATCGTGCCCTTTACCGGGCTCTACGAGGTGACGGTGATGAAGATCCTCTGTTTTGCGCTGTTTGCTTGCGCGTTTAACCTGCTGCTGGGGTTTGCCGGTCTGCTGAGCTTCGGGCACGCGGCCTTCTTCGGCGGCGGGGCCTATGTGGCCGCCCATGTGGCGAAGGTTTGGGGCTGGACGCCGGAACTTGCCTTGCTGGCGGGAACCCTCTGCGCGGCGCTGATGGGGATCGTCTTCGGCCTCGTCGCCATTCGCCGCCAGGGCATCTATTTCGCCATGATTACGCTGGCGATGGCGCAGATGATCTTCTTCGCCGCCCTGCAAGTGCCGTTCACCCACGGGGAAGACGGTATTCAGGCGGTGCCGCGCGGGCATTTGTTCGGCGTGATCGACCTGATGCCGACGACGACCATGTATTATTTCGTGCTCGTTGTGGTGCTGGCGGGTCTGCTGCTGATCTACCGCACAGTGCATTCCCCCTTCGGGCAAGTGCTGAAAGCCATCCGCGAGAATGAGCCGCGCGCCCGCTCACTCGGCTATTCGGTGGATCGCTATAAGCTGCTGGCCTTCGTGCTCTCCTCGGGTCTTGCGGGTCTTGCCGGGGGCTTGAAAGCCATCACGCTGCAACTCGCCAGCCTGTCGGACGTGCATTGGACCATGTCGGGCGAGGTGGTGTTGATGACGCTGCTCGGCGGGATCGGCACGCTGTTCGGCCCCATCGTCGGCGCGGGGATTATTGTGCTTATTCAAGATTACCTCGCCGAAACGGGGGCGTGGGTGACGATCATCACCGGCGCGATTTTCGTGGTCTGCGTCATGCTGTTCCGGCGCGGGATCGCAGGCGAGTTGCCGCGCCTGCTGGCCTTGGTGAAGAAGCCTTTGTAGGCCGTCGCTCTCAAAAAACAAGGCCGCCGTCCGGCATGGGACGGCGGCCTTTTTTATGGGCCGCAAAATTAAGAATGCTATTGCAACTCGCTCGCAACGATGGCATCGTCAGCTTCTGTTGAGAATGCGTCGCAGTACGTGTGAATGAGGTTTGAGATGGCGAAGATGATTAAGCGAATCAATATCGTAGCGCTGACGGCCACCGCCGTTTGGTTGGCGGGCACGGCGCTGGCCACGGCTGCGGATGTGAACGTTTATTCATCGCGTCATTATCCGACCGATCAAGCCATGTACGATAAATTCACCGCCGAAACCGGCATTAAGGTGAATGTCGTTCAGGGCGATATCAATGGCCTCGTGCAGCGCTTGCAGCGCGAAGGGGCCAATTCGCCCGCCGATGTCATCATCACCGTCGATGCGGCAAACCTTTATATTCTGAAGAATGCCAAACTGTTGCAGCCCTTCAAATCCGCCACGGTGGATGAAGTGGTTCCGGCCAACCTGCGCGACCCCGATGGGCACTGGTTCAGCATCGCCGTGCGCAGCCGCGTCATCGCCTATAATACCGATAAGGTGAAGCCTGCCGATATCCCGACTTACGAGTCGCTGTCGGACCCGAAGTTCAAGGGCAAGGTGCTCACCCGATCGTCGAACCACACGTATAATCTGTCGCTGATTGCCTCGATGATCGCGAACGATGGGCTGGATAAGGCCGAAAGCTGGGCGAAAGGCCTGGTCGCCAATTTCGCTCGTACCCCGCAGGGCGGCGATACCGATCAGATCAAGGCGATTGCCGCCGGGGAAGCCGATATCGCCCTGACCAATCATTACTACTACGCCCGCCTCAAGGGCGGCTCGGACGCCGATAAGAAGATTGTTGAGAAAATCGCCATCGCTTTCCCGAACCAAGCGGATCGCGGCGCGCATATCAATGTGTCGGGCGTCGGCCTGACCAAGAACGCGCCGAACAAGGCCGAAGCCGCCAAGTTCATGGAGTTCCTCATCAGTAAAGATGCGCAGAAGGTAATGTCGGCCGGAACGATGGAATTCCCGGTGCGCGCCGATGTGGAGCCCGACCCGATCCTCGCCAGCTTCGGTAAGTTCAAGACCGACACGCTGAACCTCGCTAAGCTCGGCGAAGCCACGCCGGACGCTTTGAAGGTCGCAGATCGCGCCGGTTGGCGCTAAACTGTAGGCTCTTAGAGGGGATGCGGACGCGCGGCCCCTCGTTTCGAGCTATCACAGCGAGGCAATCATGCAGGGCGATCGGCAAGCAATCCAATATCTTAACAAGATTCTCTATAACGAGCTGACGGCGATCAATCAGTACTTCCTGCATGCGCGCATGCACAAGAACTGGGGGTTCAATCGGCTCGGCGATAAGACCTATCACGAGTCCATCGATGAGATGCGCCACGCCGATTGGCTGATCGAACGGATTCTGTTCTTGGAAGGCCTGCCCAATCTGCAAGATCTCGGCAAGCTGATGATTGGCGAAGATGTGCCGGAAGCGCTTGCGGGCGATTTGCGCATCGAAACCCAAGCGCGGACCGATTTGATCGAAGCGATGGCCTATCTCGAAGAGATCAAAGACTACGCCAGCCGCGACTTGCTGACGAAGATTCTGGTGGATACCGAAGAGCATATCGACTTCCTCGAAACCCAGTTGGCGCTGATCGAACAGATCGGGCTGCAAAACTATCTGCAACATCAGGTCGAACCGCTGAAA
>NZ_LAJY01000336.1 GCF_000963705.1 Elstera litoralis
GGTTATCACGCCCTTGCCAGGGCCGCCGCCGCCCGCAACACCGCCATCGCCGGGCGAGGTGATTGCGGCGGCGATGACGGAAGGCCAAGCGGCAATCAGCATTTTGCAGGCGCAAGCGGCGGCGGGCGGAACTTACGCCCAGACGGCAACGGCGGACCTTCAGGAACTCTCGACGGCGGCAACGGCGGCTATTCCCCCGGCAAAGCCCCCGGAGGAGTCGGTGCCGGGGGGAAACCAGTAACCGCCACGCGGGGGCGAAACGTAAGGACGCAAATATTTTTGCCGTAAGGAGGTATGATGCCCGAGCCAACATCGGTTAACGCGCAAATCGTTGACGTCATCAATCAGGTGCAAACCGCGACGATGAGCCCGCAGGTTGTGCTCACCAGTGGCGCGGGCAAAGCCTATCAGTCGGTCGCCCAAACGGCGGCGATTACGGTGCAGGACGCCGCCGATGCCTTGCGCAATATCTCGACGATCGCCACCACGGCGGTCGGCGTGGCAATGGCGCAATTCCTGGCAACCGGCGACCCTAAATACTCCCAGGCCATGCAGATCGCCCAATCGATGATGACCTCGGCCACGACGGATTTCAGCAACATTGGCTCGGCCGCCGCGACGGTGTTAAAGGAATTTCCGTCGGGTTAGAACAGCGGGTGTTCTGCCATTTTAAAAGAGGGTTGTTCCTATCATGACCGTCATGGTTGCCAATCGTTTGGTGCAAAATCAAGCTGCCCTGTCGGATATCGGGCGGCTCGCGCTAGCCTTCATCGATGGCGGACCCGAATGGTTGTCCTGGGCAATCTCGACGCCAACGGCGCAATATGCTTTTGCCGATGAAACCACACTGCTGGCCCAGGTTCAGCAAGGGTTGCATACCTCGCGCTTTGCCTTCCTGCCGACCCTTCAGGCGATGATTAGCCCGGTGAAACTGATCTCCCTCGGCGTCGCGGATCTGCGCACACTCGGGCGGGCCGAATCGGGCGATACCAGCGCGCCGATCCAAGCCCAGATCAAGCGCATTTTTACCGATCATCATCTGTTGAGCGGCAGCGATTTTGCGCAGGGAACGGCCTTTTTGCAGACCTTGGGGGTCAATCAGGCCGGGTTGTTTCAGTTCCTGACGTTTGAGGATCAACTCGCCCTCTATCAACTCGCGGCGCAACCGAGCACTCAAACGGCAATTCCAGGAACCGAGGCCGCGCAGTTTGCCGTGAGCCAAGCGCGAACCGTTTTGGAATTCGCCGACTATTATCAGTTCTACCTGCGCTATTGCAGCCGCATGCCGACGGCCAGTACGGCACAGCAGCGCGGAACGCAGGCCACCAGTGCCTTGATGGTGCTCTTGCCGCTGCTGTTCAGCGCGCTCGATGCGCCGCAGGTGCCGGGGCTGGTGTCGCCTGCGGAAGTGGCCAATGCTATCTCGGTCTGGGTGCGCAACGGACGGCAAGTCGGCTTCTCCCGCCTGTCGGAAGCGGCGGCGCAGATTGCGCAGAATACCGTTTTCCAGTTGGAAACCGGCGATGCCGCGCGGGCACTGGTTCAATCCTATATTGCCGGCGCGCAGGCGCTGATCGTGGCCCAGCCGGTGCGGCAGGGGATCTTAGGGCAGGATGGGGCCTCGTGCCTGTTTCCGATTCGCTCCGGCGATCAACAGGCCACATTGATGCTTGGGGGAACGGGGCTCATTACGCTGCGCTCCTACGGGCTGCAACCGCCGTCGGCGAGCGAGACTCTGGTTGCGGGCAACCGGCTTGCCGATGCCCCGGATAGCGACGCATGACATGGTATGGGCGGAGTGAATGATGCGCAAACCGGCCCCTCCCGGCACGAAACCGAGCGCTCCCGCATCGGGAGCCAAGCCAACCGCGTCGGCTGCAAAACCGCCCCCGGCCAAACCTGCTCGGCCCCAGATTCTCCCGCAGAATTTGGTCCCGGCCTTAGGGGAATCGAATATGTCTGACCCTGCTTCCCCTGTACCGGCGGCTCCCGTGCTTGCGGTTCCGCCGCCCGAGCCGGTTGCCTCGCCCGTCCCGTCGATTCTAACGCCGCCGGTTTTACCGGAAGCCCCGATGCCGGTTCCACCGCCGGTTGAGGCGGCCGATCCCGTGTCGCCGGACCCCGTACCGCCGCTGACCGCCCTCGATTCTGCCGTTCAAGCGTCCGAGGCGGCTATTTTGGGTTCGATTGCCTCGGCCGAAGCCGCCATTCAAGCCGCCGAAGCGCAGATGCAGGAGCAAATGGCCGCCGCCCAGGCCAGTGGCGCGGCGCTCATCGCGTCGGTCACGCAAACGACGGCAACTGCCGTGCAGGCGGCCAGCGATGCGGCGGCGCAGGCGGTTGCGGCGGCGTCGCCCGCCGCCCAGGCGAATGCGCTCGATGGAACCATTGCGGCCAGCGATCAGGCCATTGCTCAAATCATCGCCCAAACCCAAGCGGCGGCCCAGGCCGCTTTAGCCTCGGCGGTCGCGGCGACCGATCAGAGCATTCAAAGGGCCGTACAGTTCGTGCAGCCGCTGAAGGGGCCGCAATCGACCTAACCATGTTCCAGCCGTTCAGCGAGGGGGTTCCCGCCCGTGGTAAAGCGCCATCAACACGCTTTTCAGGTTCTTCCCGGTGGCGCGCAACCAGCCCAGGGGCTTGCCGAAACCTGTCTTGAAACCGTAGCGGCACTCGTCTCGACGGCAACCCATACGCAGGTGGTGCTGCCGCCGCCGCGCGATTCGTCCCTGGCGTGGAAGTCCAACGCCGTCCATCCGCTGCAATCGCTGGAAACCGAATATCAGGGCATCGTTCGCGACGCCGCGCGCGGGCTGACCGATCCCGATGCCCATAAGACGGCGGAATCGACGGCGCTTAGTCAGTTCTTCAGTTTCGATGTCGCAGTGCCGAAGCTCTTGGGGGTCGGGCCGGGCCAACCCTATGACGGGATGGCCATTCCCTTGATCGACGATCAACTGCGTACCGCCATACGCGAGGCGAAAGCCGCCGGGCGGGCGATTGACGCGTCGCTTGCGGGGGCAAACGTCGCGGTCGGGCCGGTGGAGGCGGCGCTGCTGACGAGCTGGACCCTGGCGATGGGCCTATTGCGCAAATTTTACCGGATTCCAGGGTCTGACCGATGGCGGATCGCGACACTGGATGCGGCGCGGAACGCGCTGATTGGGCTCGATGCCGCGATTCGCGGCGCTGCGAGTTGGAACCAGTTGCAGCAGTATCAGCATAATCTTCGGGTTGGGCTCGGCGCGCTGGAAGAGGCGGTGGCGGGATATGCCAGCGTGCAGATGATCTATTTCATCGAAAGCTTCTACCTCTACCGTCTGCTCATCCGCTATCGCCTGGAGGCCCAAACGGCGATTAGCGGCGAGGATACGATCAAAGTCAGCGGCGAGTTGACGAAGATCATCACCCGCCAGCCTTGGCTTTCGGAATGGCTGCGCGACAAGCTGCTCGTTTTGAACCGGCGCCTGCTGGCGCTCGATCCCAGTCAGAACATCCTGTTCTTCCTCAAGGGCGGGCGGGCGATCAAATATCTCGAAGGGGTGCCGCAGCAGGGCGAAAACGATTGGGATACGCAGATTGTCATCAACCCCAATCTGCCCGCCGAGGCTTGGTATGATCTGTATCGGCGCGTGCAGAACCTCGTACTGCTGCTGCTGCAAGATTTTCGCCTGGAATTTTACACGCTGCTGAACCATCACGCGCCGGAGTTCGAGCGCGCGCTGGTGGCCGATGCGCGTGCCCTACCGCCGCCGCCGGATGAGGCCTTGCCGGACCCGCTCAATCCGCCCGAACCGCCGCAGGTCGATGTTGATCCGCCGGTTGGGGTTATGCCCGCGCCCCACCGGGCGGCGTGTAAATCGGAACTGATCGATGTCGGGTTACCGCGCTACGATACGATTGAAGCGCGCGAACAATGGGCGCAACTTCACAATAGTTTGGTCCAGGGGCCGGATGGCATGCCCTATCCCGGCTATCTCTATTACATCAATGAATATATCGCGATGCTGCGCGAGGTGTTTCTGGGGCGCTCGCCCTCGGCCCATAAAGCGCCGAAGCGGATTGAGCGGCTCTATAAGCTGCTCTCGCCTCAGTCGGCGCAGCTAACGCAGGATCTCGATGCGGTGGTTGCCCACGAGCGCGCGCTTATTCCGCCAACCCTCCTGCCGCAGTCGGTCGCGGTTGCGGACACGCAGCAAGACCCAGCCTTGCGGCGGGTTTTGCTGATCCTCTTGCAGCAATTCTCCCTGGCCTATGCGCTGCCCGCCGATCCCCAGTTTGCAGCGGGCTTTGATGATTTCTTTACGGCGAATATTGCGAATGCCGCCACCCTCGGCGCGCCGCCGCAGGATTTGGCCAATGCCATTCAGGCGGTGGTCGCTGAGGATACCCAGCATCCGGAGCGCCCGCCGAAATGGAACCCGGCCTATAACGGCCTCGTGACGATGGTCGGCTTTTGCCAATGGGTTTCGGAGCAGATGGAACAGCATCTGCTGGACCGCTCGGCTTTCCTGACGCAGCAAAAGCAGGTGCTGAGCGGGTTAATGGCGGTGGTGGCCGGGATTTTCTCGACGCGGGAGGAATGGGAGCTGGAAATGGCGATGACCGCCGGGTCCGCCGCCCAGCTTCAGGCCGATTACACGCGCTATTCGCATCCTGAGGCGCTCGATCCGCCCTTCGTGATTACCGCAGGCTTCTACGCGCAGAACCCCCAGGCCGATCCGGCGACGATCATCGAAATGGTCACCGCCGCGATTAAACCCTATCTGGGCAGCAATCCCAGTCTGACCTTGGGGCCGTCGAACCCGGTCGGGGTTTTGCGGATTTTCTGGGCGACGGCGGTGCCCTTGGGGGCGCTGACCTACGCGCCCTTGGTCGTGTCGCTCGCGGTGGCTCCCCAGGCGGCGGGCTGGCCACAGCTCGCCTATATCTGGGGGCTCCCGGTCTTGGGTCTGCGCGATTTGGTGCGCGCCTACCAGCGGCAGTCGGCGGAGATCGAGGAATATGGTCGGCGATTACGCCTGAAGGCGACCACGGCGGCGCTGACGGAAATCTATAGTCGCGCGAATAATCCCGAACCGCCGAACCCCACGCTGATTGCCTTGGCGGAAGGCCGTTGCGCCTATCTGAAGCTGAGCAGTACCGACCGCGCCAATGGCATTCAGGGGGATTATCCGCCCCCCTATTTCCCGGCGGGTGCCTTCGAATTGGCGGTCACGAATAATCCCGATGCCCTGCGCCAAAGCTTAACGCTGCCCCCGGCTGCGCCGGGCGTTGTGCGCACGCTCGATCTGCTGGTGCTCAATCAGGGCCACGGCGATTGGGCGCGCTTTGCCACCTGGAGCGCGCAAGACCTTACCGCCAATCTGGTTGCGCCTCTGGTGGCTTCCAAGGTTCAGGCCCGGCTCATCGTGCTCGATTTTTGCCTGTCGGCCTCGCTTCTGGCCGTCTTTACCCCGCTCGTCGCGGCCGGGGGGCAGATTATTTCCAGCGTCTATAGCACGACCGAAGTGGTGATGACGCCCGATGTTTGGACTCAACTGAAACCTGGCTTGGACGCGCGCAATCAGGGGACGATTGCCACCGTGCTGGCAACCCGGCTGCAAGCCCTGGCCGCCAATACGACGGGCCTCGCGCAACTCGAACCCGTGCATGCGGCAACGCCTGAACAGGTCGCTCTACATCTGCACGACCACCCCGACGACCGCGACCCGATCTCGATCATCCGCGTGCTGCGCCCGATGGGCGGCGATATGCGCGCCAATGCCCAGAATTTGCCGCGCCTGTTCCAAGACTTGAACGCTTTCAAACAGCGCCCCTTGCCGTGGGAGACGGTGGGGTTTGCCGAGCAGGCCATTCTCGCCAAACTCCCGCGCACGGCGGATCTTTTCACGGCGCAGGTCTATGGCGAGATGCTGACGGCTTTGCGCCAGCGCGTGACCGCCATTCTGACCGAATCCGCCTACCGCATCGGGCTGCCGATCGAGACCTTGGTGCCGCTGCCGCTGTTCGACGGGCCGAATGGGGCCTTGTGGGATTTGCTCATCCAGCATCAGGCCGGGCTGCTGGCGCTTGCCAAAGGCCTGCGCCGCTGCCCGACGCCCTTCACTCGCTTTACCGCTCCCACCAAGCGCTTAACCGTGGACGATGCCCTGCTGGCAACGCCCATCGCGCCGGAGGTGGCAATCCTCCTGAACGCGCTTGAGCCGAACGCCAGCGCCGATGCCACGCAAATGCTGACCAGCTTGAAGGACAGTAGCGCCGTGCTGAGTTTCGACGGCCAGCGCAATTACGATCAGCCCTAGGGAACGCCCGATGCCGACGACAAAACCCGTCACGCCGCAAGAGTTTTGGCCGCTGTTCGAAGCATGGGCCAAGGCTCGGATTACCCCTGGCGTTTTGGCGTTGCCGCACGGCTGGTCGGACTGGGCCTTGAGCGATTTTCAGGCTTACGCGCTCACCCAGGCGGGGTTGGATCAAAGCCCCGATGCAGGGGGGTTAGATATTACGCGCAGCGCGCATCTTCTTTTAGGGGGGGATCGGCTTGCCTATCTGTTCAATCGCGAAAACCCGCAGGCCACCCGCTTCATTCTCTGCCTTAGCGGTCAATCCTTACACCAGTCGGCAGCCGATTATAGTGCGGGGATTCAGCGGGATATGCATCGACTGAGCGAGGGCAGGGTTGATCCGACCCTCGCGGGCGCCGTGCCGATCCTGGTCGGCGTCTGCTGGGAGGCGGAGGCGCGCTCCGCCCTGCGGGGGGCGGGTTTCGAGACGCATTTTTCAGTTCCCCTGGAGCCGTCCGGCGGGACGGTTATCACGGCGCTCAGCCTGCGCGTTGCCCCGGCGACAGGCGGCACCTCGCCGCGCTGGCCGGAAAGAGTCGTAAGGCCGCCAACGCCGGCACTGGCTTCCCTCATCGCTACCGCCGCGCCGACTCCGCCCGTGACGTTCGATCTCGCCGCCCTGGCCCAGACCTCGGCCCCTGTTGCGCCGCCCATTCCCCCTGTGGCCGGGCCGTCGCCCTTTACCGGGCTTTTCCGGCCATCGGTTCCCCCGGCACCATCGCCCTTCGCGCCGCCATCGGCATCGATTGGGGGGAGCGGATCATGAGCATCGCTTTTTCGTCATTCTCGGTTCTGGCGAACGTCAATTTTCCGGCGGGCGGGGGCCTTGCCCCGCTTGCCCCGGCGGGCCGGCAATACGCACATGCGCCTCGCCCACGCCGCGCCGGTCGGTATTGGGGCGACGCAGACGAGCTCTGCCGCGCTTATCGCCTATGGCTTGGGGTGGGGGGCGGCTGCGACTATTACGCCGCGCCCGTCTATGGCGTTGCCCGGCAATTTCATGGTACCGCCGGGGCCGATCTTGGCGCTCGCCGATCTCAACACAAGTTTGCTGCGGCTGGCGAGCCGGTGGTGGATGAATGACCGCGAGGCGGAGCGGCGGGTTGCTATCGACGCCTTTCTGCGGACCTTCTTGCATCGGTTGGATCACGCCGCCATTGGCGTTTATCTGGAACGTGCCCTTAATACGCCGGGAGCGGCCTATAGTGTCAGCACGGGGGTGGCCGCGAATCAGTATATCGGTCATGGCGATCTCGATTACGTCATCGGCGGGCCGGTTGCCCCTGCGGGAGCGCCGGTGACGCTGATACCGGCGGGCGCTTTGGGGGCACCCGCCTTTGCGGCCATCACGGCGCGTATGCTTGCTCCCCCGGTTCCGCCCCCCTTGTGCCGCCGCCTGCGCCGATTTGGGAGCAAAGCCTGATTATTGAGGCCAAGCGGGATCTCATCACTCAATTGCCCACGGCCCAGTGGCAGATTTGCGCCATTCTTGCCACGCAGTCGCAATTACTCCCCCTACCGGCACCGCCCTTTCCCCGCTACCTGCGCGGCATTCTCACGGACGGTCGTTATTGGGCTTTTTATCAACTGAGTACCGCCCTTCCCACGTTTCAAAGCACAGTGCTGATCGATGCGACGGCCCCCGGCATGCCCGCGGGGGTAGCGCTCGTTGGCGGTGGGGCGGTGCCGGGGAGCGAGATCGTTTTGCGGATGCTGCGCAAATATGTGCTGCTTTGGAATCAAACCAATGTGGACGGATGGCTGTGACACCCCTGGGGCGCTTTCTCCCGCTGACCTGTCGGAGCTGACGATGAATATCACGCTTGCTTGCGGTAAATTTACCCGCGCCCAAATCGAGGTTCCGATCAACATTGCGGGGGATCTGTATAATTCTATCTTATCGATAGGGCCTGACTGGCAGGATTCCGAGAGTTCTTCGATTTTTTTGAATTGGATTGGCGAGTATTGCTCTCAAAAAATTGAGCATGTCGCGGAAATCATCAATGCAAGTTATCCGGCGTCGCTCACCGATCCCTCCGACCCTGAAAGTTTCATTCTCAGCACTATTTCGGCATCGGCGCGGTGGCAACCGGGATGGTCCGAGGCAGTCTTTTGTAGTCGCACGGGTTTCAATGATATGGTTCAGCAGTTTCGGACTGTGATGGACCCCGAAAATCTGGTGAGCGGCGAGGCGAGTTTTCAGGAGCTTTG
>NZ_LAJY01000337.1 GCF_000963705.1 Elstera litoralis
AACGAAGCCATTCTGTTGTTCGGCATCGATCATGGCCGAATCGAGCCCCATGCCGCTGTTTTGAATCGTTCGGATGATGCTTTCGGCAATCTCGGTATAGGCCTTTTGCTCTTTTCGAATGGTCTCGATCTGCGTTTGCGCTTCGCTAGAGAGACTCTTGAACGCGGCCAGCCGGTCGAAAACCTCCGAGACGCCTTTCAGCTTCTCCCCATATTCGCTGCTGATCTGGTTCAGCATGCTTTCCGGCATATTGGCCATTTTAAAGGAAACGAGCCTGAAGAGAGCGGCGTGGCTTTGCTGGACGACCGTTCCAGCCTGGGCATAGGCCCGGCTGACGCCGATCGCCTCCACCACCTGTTCGGTTGCCGCCTCGTCATCCCTCACGAACGATAAAAACACCCCGGCCATCGCTGCCATAAACAGCGTGGCCAAGATCGGCGCGATCAATAGCTTCGTAAGCAGGCTCCGACGATCCAACCACTTCATCCCCCAAACCTCACCCTTGATATAAATGCCCGAAATCAGCCTACGCGCTTACAGATGTAACGAAAAGGTCATCTCGCGCCCGCACAGGTCCGCCATGTGCAAAATTTCGCGGGCATTGTGACTCTTTTGCTTGACGAGGGCCGGAGTGCTGCCTATTTTGCGCGCTCCCAAAGGTTCCTGGGCAGTGGCTCAGGGAGGTTTGGGAAAAGGTTTCATAGTGTCAAGCCGGGTGACAGCCTTGCTTGACCCGATCAGATGAAGCTGAGGCGGGGCGATGGGGAAACCTGACGCGTCTCGTTTTCGTGCTGATTTTGGGGATCGCTTAGGAAGGGCTCTGATGCCAACCATCAACCAGTTGATCCGTGCGCCGCGGCAAGCTCCGCGGACGCGCAACAAGGTTCCCGCGCTGGAAGCCTGCCCGCAGAAGCGCGGCGTGTGCACGCGCGTGTACACCACGACGCCGAAAAAGCCGAACTCGGCTCTTCGTAAGGTTGCCCGCGTGCGCCTCACGAACGGTTTCGAAGTGACGAGCTACATTCCGGGTGAAGGGCATAACCTTCAGGAACACTCCGTCGTGCTCATTCGCGGCGGCCGTGTGAAGGATTTGCCGGGGGTGCGTTATCACATCATCCGCGGCACGCTCGACACGCAGGGCGTCAAAGATCGTCGCCAACGTCGTTCGAAGTACGGCGCGAAGCGTCCGAAGTAAGAGGGGTAGGGTATGTCTCGTCGTAGAGCCGCGGAACGTCGCGAAGTCCTGCCGGATGCAAAATTCGGCGACATCGTGCTGACCAAGTTCATGAACTGTCTGATGTATGACGGTAAGAAGTCGTCGGCAGAAGCCATCGTTTACGGTGCGCTGGATAAGGCCGAAGGCCGCGCGAAGGTCGAAGGCCTGAACGTTTTCCACGAAGCGCTGGGCAATGTCCGTCCGCTGGTGGAAGTACGGTCGCGTCGCGTCGGCGGTGCCACGTATCAGGTGCCGGTCGAAGTTCGCACGGACCGCGCCCAAGCGTTGGCGATCCGTTGGATCATCGACTCGGCGCGCAAGCGGTCGGAAACCACGATGGTTGATCGTCTGTCTGGCGAATTGCTGGATGCGGCCAATAATCGCGGTTCTGCCGTGAAGAAGCGCGAAGATACGCACCGGATGGCAGAAGCCAACCGCGCCTTCTCGCACTATCGCTGGTAGTCAACGGTCGCCCCACGCGAAGGACCTGAATTATGTCTCGCACCACCCCGATCGAACAGTATCGTAACATCGGCATCATGGCCCACATTGATGCCGGGAAGACGACGACGACCGAACGCATCCTGTACTATACCGGGAAGTCCTACAAAATCGGCGAAGTGCACGAAGGCACCGCGACGATGGACTGGATGGAGCAGGAACAGGAACGCGGCATCACGATTACGTCGGCCGCGACGACCTGTTTCTGGAAGGATCATCGCATCAACATCATCGACACGCCGGGCCACGTCGACTTCACGATTGAAGTCGAACGCTCGCTGCGCGTTCTCGATGGTGCCTGCGCGGTGTTCGATTCGGTGGCCGGTGTCGAGCCGCAGTCCGAAACCGTGTGGCGTCAGGCCGACAAATATAATGTGCCGCGCATCTGCTTCGTGAATAAGATGGACCGCATCGGTGCCAACTTCTTCCGTTGCGTCGATATGATGGTGGATCGCCTCGGCACCCGTCCGATGGTGATGCAGCTTCCGATCGGTTCGGAAGCCGACTTCCTCGGCATGGTCGATCTGGTCAAGATGCAAGCGATCATCTGGAAGGATGAATCGCTGGGCGCAGAATTCCACTACACCGACATTCCGGCAGACCTTGCCGACCAAGCCGCCGAATATCGTGCGAAGCTGGTCGAAATGGCCGTCGAAATGGACGATGCGCTGATGGAAACCTACCTCGACGGCGTTGAGCCGACCGAGGAGCAACTGAATGCGTGCATCCGTAAGGGTGTGGTGAAGTCGGCGTTTGTGCCGGTCTTCTTGGGCTCGGCCTTCAAGAACAAGGGCGTTCAGCCCCTGCTCGATGCCGTTATCGCCTATCTGCCGTCGCCGCTGGACGTGGATGCCATCGTCGGTCGCAAGGTCGATTCGGATGAAGAGGAAGCCCGCGAAACCTCGGACGAAGCGCCGATGTCGGGTCTTGCCTTCAAGATCATGAACGATCCGTTCGTCGGCTCGCTCACCTTCGTGCGCCTCTATTCGGGCGTTATGGAAGGCGGCTCCTATATCCTCAATACGGTGAAGGGCAAGCGCGAGCGTCTTGGCCGCATGCTGCAAATGCATGCCAACAGCCGGGAAGATATTAAGGAAGCCCGCGCGGGCGATATCGTCGCTCTGGCCGGTCTGAAGGATACGACCACGGGCGATACGCTCTGCGATCCGAATTCGCCGATCATTCTCGAACGCATGGAATTCCCCGAGCCCGTCATCGAAATCGCCGTCGAGCCGAAATCGAAGGCCGATCAGGAAAAGATGTCGGAAGCGCTTCAGCGCCTCGCCAAGGAAGATCCGTCGTTCCGCGTTGCGGTCGATCACGAAAGCGGTCAGACGATCATTAAAGGGATGGGCGAACTCCATCTCGAAATCATCGTCGATCGCA
>NZ_LAJY01000338.1 GCF_000963705.1 Elstera litoralis
ATGATGAAAGGCATCATTAATAAACTATCAATCTTTCAGGTGGCATTAACCTCCCCATGCGCGCTTTATCTCTCTTAGAAATTGCAGAAACTCTCCGGCACGATCCGGAAGCGATCGCGTATCACGTACAAGACTGGGTTTTGCACCGGGATGGATTGGTCCTTGTCCTTAATAAGCCTGCGGGAATGCCGGTCCATTCGGTCGCGGGCGGCAAGAGTTTGCATCTCAGCCAATTGCTTTACGCATGGCAATATGGGCTAAAGCAGCCGCCGCTGCTGGCGCATCGCTTGGATCGGGATACGTCCGGCTGCCTCATTCTCGCCCGCCACCGTCAAGCGATGATTCGCATGACCGAGCTCTTCGCCACCCGGCAGGTGGAAAAATGCTATTGGGCGGTGCTGGACGGCGTGCCCGCGACCGAAAGCGGCACCATCGACGCCCCGCTCGTCGATATGAAACGCCCCGGCGGCGTCACGGTGCGCTTAGCCCGGCCCGACGATGGCGATGAGGCGCTGGAGGCCGTCACCGAGTGGCGGGTTTTGGCCGTGCAGGACCGGCGAACCTGGATCGAGTTTCGCCCCCGCACGGGCCGCAGTCACCAGTTGCGCGTCCATGCCGCCTCGGTCCTGGGATGTCCGATTGTCGGCGACCGGCTCTACGGTCGGCACGAGGCGGCGGGGCTGCATTTGCACGCGCGCAGTGTTAGCTTCGCGCCCAGGGCCAATAAGCCGCCGCTTGAGATCAATGCCCCCGTGCCCGATGGATTGGCCGAGGTGCTGGCCCGCTTCCCTTATGTGCCCTCGCCGGACTGATCGTCGAGTTCATCCACCGGCTCATCGCGCACCAACTCGACGCAGGGGGTGAAATCCAACGTAATCGCCGTGCCGGTCCCCACCTGCGTATCGACGGTAATGCTGATGCCGTGGGCATCGAGCAATTCTTTGGTAATGGCAAGACCGAGGCCCGTCCCCCGATCCCCCGCCGACCGATAGGCGTCGCGGTCGTCAAAAGTGGCGAAGGGACGGAAGAGGTCGCCCAAGCGCTCGGGCGGAATCCCTGGCCCCGTATCGCGAATGGTCAGCAGATAGCGATGCTCGTCGCTGATCCGCGCCAGCATTTCCACAATCTGCCCCGATTGCGACGCCTTGATGCCATTCGAGAGGAAATTGCAGATCGATTGTGCAAGGCGCGTGCGGTCACCGATGACTAACGGCCAATCCTCCCCGCCGCGATAGAGCACCGAAACCCCCTGCCGCCGGGCGAGGCCGGAACTGATCCGCGCTGTTTCGTCCAAAAGCGCCCGCATCGGAATGGGGCGGCGGTGCAGAATGATTTCGGCATTCTCGATGCGGGCGATATCGAGAATATCATTGATGATCGCCAGCAAATGCGCCGCGCTCTGGTGAATGTCCCCGGCATAGCTGGCAACCCGGCGCGGGTCGGTCACATATTGGTCGCGGATAACCTCCGAGAAGCCCATAATGGCATTCAATGGCGTGCGCAGCTCGTGGCTCATCGTGGCGAGGAACGTGCTCTTCGCCCGGTCCGCCCGAACCGCGCGGGCACGTTCGGCCTCCAAACTCAGCTCGCGCGCTTTGAGGGGGCTGATATCGCGGTGGCAGAGCACCCGCCACGCGCCCTTCTGCGCCAGAATCGTTTGCAGATAGCGCCCGTCGCCTAGCGCATAATCGGCGCTCCACTGGCCCGGCGGCGTTGCGGCAATCGCCTGTTCTTGCCACAGCGACAGGGCGAGGAAGGCCTGAAAGCTCATGCCTTGCGCAGGAGGGGCCTCCAGCAGCGCCGTCATCGCCGAATTCCACAGCACCAAGCGCCCGGCTTCGTCGAACAGCGCCACCGCATCCGTCACCGAGGCGACCGCCAGCCATTCTTCGCGCAGGCGGGACAAGTGACGCGACAGACGAATCTGCGAGCCCTGCGCCACAATCGCTTGCCGATAGGTGCCATTCACCCGCTGGATGGAGAAAATCAGCGCAACCCAATAAACGGCGGCCAGAAGCGAGAGCGTCAAATAGCTACCGCCCTGCCACGCAAAGAAAAATATCCACGGCAGCAGACACATGGTCACAAAGGCATAGGCCGTGCGCGGTAGCGCCGCCAGCGTGGTGGCCGACCCGGAGACCAGGGCGGCGACGACCAAGGCCACGACGAATTGATCCAGCGGCTGCGCATTGCGCGTGAGCAAACAGGCGCTCCCCCACAGCGCCCCAGATATCCCCGCGCTCCAAACCGCGCGCCGGGCAATCCGATTGAAGCGCCCGCGCGACAAGGCCGATCGCTCGTGTGCCGCCGTGCCCAGCGGATGAAATGCCAAGAACTGCCACTTAAATGCAGCAGCACCCACAGCAACAAGCCGCCCCATTCCCAAGTTTGCAACGCATCGATAAAGGCCAATTGCGCCGTAATAACGATGGCCGCCGCCGCCGTTACCCCGCTGTTGATGGGGGTTTGACGAACGAATAGGCGCAAAACTTCGGCGTGATAGCGATTGCTCCCCGGATTACTACTTATCATGGTGCGCCTGCGCCATCTTCCCTCGCGTCGTCGGAAAAGAGCCCGCCTTGACGTTTGCGCAAACGTCATCTGCATTTTGTCTATTAAACTTTATCACAATTTTAAACATATTCGCCGAGATAATGAATACACGGACGCTCATCATGGTGCCCCGCGATCATTCCTCAAATTCATCGTTGTTTTGATCGTGCGCCTGAGTGATCCGGTACTTCCCTTAAATCGTACACATCTTCACTACCCCTCACAAAGGCCAATGCCCGAATGGAAGAGCTTATTCGACTGCGTGATAAATCGGCTGTGTTCATGGTCATTTTCATCGCCGCCCATGTTCCCGTTGTTGCTCTGCTGGCTTGGGCACGCGGGAATAATTTGCTCATTCCGGTGGCCCTAAGTTTTGCGCTCAGCGGAGCCGTTCTGCTCGCGTGGTTTGCCAATCGGCAGGCACTCTCAACGCGCCTCACTATCGCCGCAGCGTTGATCGGTCAGGTTTCGCTGCTGGTCTATGGGCTCGCGGGGCACCCGTGGCAAGCCGATATGCATATGTATTATTTTGCGGCGATTGCAGTGCTGGCCGTCTTTTGCGACGGTCGGGTCGTTGTGATGGGCGCAACGGTAACGGCGCTGCACCATCTGATCTTGAATTTTGTCTTTCCGGCGGCGGTTTTCTCCGGCGGGTCGGATTTGGCGCGCGTCCTGCTGCACGCCGTTCTCGTCGTGATGGAAACCGGCGCGTTGGCGTGGCTATGTTTGATGCTGGGAAAAGCCGTGGCTCTATCGTCCAACACTCTGAAAACGCTTGAAGAAAAGACTCAAGCCGAAGCCGCTCAGGCCGACCGCCTACGCGAGCAGGAAGAAGCACAGGAAACAAAACTCCGCACTCAGCGCCTTGCCCTGGCCGAACGCTTTGAAGCGCGCATTGGCCAAGTCACGCGCCGCCTGGCCGACTCGGTTACCGTCATGCAGAAATCGGCGACCACGCTCGCAACAGCGGTGAGCCAAGTTGCCGATGCGTCGCAGGATGTCACCCAAAGCTCCCGCATTGCCAACGATGGCGCGCTCGCAGCCGCCTCCGCCACACAGCAGCTTCATCAGTCGATCAACGAGATTGGCAGTAAAATCGATGCAACCGCCGGAGCTGCCCAGGAGGCCGTTTTATCTGCCGAAAAAACTGGGGAGCGCGTTCAACATCTCGCCGAAGCGGCGGATCGGATCGGCCAAGTGATCCGGTTGATCCAAGATATCGCGGCGCAAACCAATCTGCTGGCGTTGAATGCCACCATCGAAGCGGCGCGCGCCGGGGATGCGGGCAAGGGCTTTGCCGTGGTCGCCGCCGAAGTCAAACAACTCGCCACGCAAACGGCCCGCGCGACCGAGGATATTCAAACCCAGGTCACGGCGATCCAGAGCGAAACCGATCAGGCGGTCGAGGCCATCGTTAAGATCGGCGAGGCCATCACCGATATCAACGGCCTTGCCGGGTCGGTCGCCGCCGCCGTTCATCAGCAGGATAGCGTAACGGGCGATCTCGCCGGGCGCGTGAGAATCGTTGCCAAGGAAATGACAGCGGCTTCCGGCGCACTCGGAACCATCTCCGGCGATACGCGCGCGGCCCAGCAAGTCGCCGATACGCTCTTGGGCGTCGCCAAAATGCTTGCCGAGCAAAGCGACCAACTGCGCGGCGATGTCGATAGTTTCCTCTCCGACGTGCGCGCCGATGCCAATGCCGCCTAAGACCAACCCCAGTTGGCGGCGGCGCGGGTTCGGCTGGCTTACTCTGCCGCTCTGTGGGTTGTTGCCCGTCGTCGCTCTCGCGGCGGCGCTGCAACCGGAACGCGGCACGCAAAGCCCGGTCGCGGTCGTGTTTCCGCTCACCTATTCAGCCGAAGCAACGCTGGCCGCCCTCGGCAGCACCGGCGCGCATCTGGTCGCGCCGGGCGGCATCGGGGCGGTTTTCATCGTCCAAAGCGATGCGCCCGACCTTGCCGAGCAGCTCTACCGCGCCGGGGCTTGGTTCATTCTGAAAAGCGATGCCGCTTGGTGCCAGCCTATCGCCCGCTAAGCCGCGTGGCTGCTGGCCGATTGTGCGGTGAGAATAAGATAGAGCGCTTCGGCGGTTTCCGCCCCGCGCAGCTTATCGCAGGTACCCTTATCGCGCAGCAAACGCGAGACGCGGGCGAGCGCCTTCAAATGATCGGCGCCCGCCGCTTCCGGCGCGAGCAGCAGAAAAATCAGATCGACCGGCTGCTCGTCGATCGCTTCGAAATCGACCGGCTTATCGAGCTTGGCGAACAGGCCGCGCAGTTTCGGTAAAGCGCCAAGCTTGCCGTGGGGAATCGCAATCCCGGCCCCAACGCCGGTAGTGCCCAAACGCTCCCGCTCCAGCAGAACTTCGAAAATATCGCGTTCGCTTGTGCCCTCGGCCCCCATCAGGTCTGCCGCACGCTTGGCCAGCTCTTGCAACGCCTGCTTTTTGGTTGCTGCCCGCAGATTGACGATTACCGCGTCTGGGGAGATGAGGTCTGCAATATCCATCGGTTCCTGCTCTGACAATTTTCAGCGCGACTGCCACGCCCCCGAAGAAAGGCGGGAAGGGCACGATGGACCGCGCCCTTCCCGTTTTCTCTTAAGCGTTGCCGCGTAAGATCGCCGATACGGCCATCATTGCGCGGCGGACAGCACGCCCTTTGCATCGACGCGCCCGGTGGGGTTAACAGTCTGACTGTTGCCCTGGGGATCGATCCAGCCGATATGACCGTCGGCACGGCGATAAATCACGTTCAACCCGCCGTGGGTTGCGTGGCGGAACATGAGCACGGGCAGGTCGCCAAGGTCAAGCCGCATCACTGCATCGGGCACGGCCAGGGTTTCGATGGAAACTTGCAATTCGGCCACGATCATCGGCTGATTGCTCAGCGGCGCGCTCTCTTCCTCGGCTTCCGGGGCGAGAACGTAAGACGCGGCGGATTCGGCGTCCTGCGCCACCAGTCCGCGATGATGATCTTCCTTCAAGCGGCGCTTATAGCGGCGAATGCGCTTTTCGGCATGCTCGATCGCCTCATCGGCGGCCCTGTGGGCGTCGGTGGCGCTGGCTTTCGCCTGAACGGTCAGATTTCGCGCAACATGGACGGTAATATCCACCCGGATCAAATGCGCATCGGGCGATAAAACTACCGTGGCATCGAGCGGTCGGGCGAAATATTTATTCACCGCGTCGGTGAGGTGCGTGGTGATATGGGTGCGCAGCGCATCGCCCACATCCATTTGTTTGCCTTTAACAGTAACCTGCATGGCAACCTACCTATTTTTTCT
>NZ_LAJY01000339.1 GCF_000963705.1 Elstera litoralis
GAAAAAGAATCGCTGAATGCGATCGATCTTTACGGGACCCAACTGAAGGACCTGATCGAGCAACAGAATAAGCTCACAACCCAGCGCCTCCAACTGGCGGATAAACAAGCCGATCAAATGAGCGAGTTGCGGACCCGCCATAGTAAGCTTCTCGATCTGCTCACCGCGCCCATCGGCTTGTCCACCCGCCAAATCAGCATCGGCATGGCCGAGATCACGCAGCGACTGGACGATTTAAGCCAAGCAAGCGAACAGGATCAGCGCGCCCGACTGGCGGCAACGCAAACCGAAATCAATGCGCAGTTAGAATTGATTGAACGCGATAGTTTCGGCGGGTTTCGCCGCTATTTGACCGCCGTTTCCAACGCCAATCTATTCCTCGGGTATATGGCTGAAGCCGCGAATACGCCGGATGGCGGGCGCTTATCGCTCATCAAACTGCGTACCGATCCACTCGCCGCCGAAATGCGTGGCCTCGGGATGCGGCTGCGCGGCGATACCGCCTTGGGCCAATTGGGCGGTGCGGCCTCGCAGGCCATTGAAGATATGCTGGCCTATGGCTCGGCCCCGCAAGGCCAAGCCGGGGCGGAAACCATTCTCACTCGCCGCCAGGAAGAGCTCCGCGCCCGCACCGATGCCGAAGTCGCCCTGGGCGAAATCGCCTCCTACGCCCGCGCGCTCCAATCCGCCGTTTCCCGGCTAGTGGAAGACGTGCAAACCAATGTGAAAGCCAAAGCCGAGGCGGCGAACGCCACCAGCCTGCAAGCCCAAACCGTTCTGATCGTGTTGGGGGGCGTCGCCCTGATTGCGGCGCTGCTGATCGGTTGGCTTGTCGTGCTGCGCTCCATCGTCGGGCGACTGTCGCGGCTCTCGGGGGCCATGCGCCGCCTCGCCGATGGCGATTTGACCGTGGCGACGCCGAAGAGCGGCACCGACGAAATCGGCGCGATGGCTGCCGCGATGGAAGTGTTCCGCGCCAATGCCCTCGCCGTCAAAGAAGCTGAACAGCGCGCCGCCGACGAAAGCACGCGCGTCGCCACCGAACGCCGCCGTGCGCGCCTGGAGTTGGCCGATACCTTCGAAGGCACCGTGAAATCGGTCGTCGATCAAGTGGCAAGCTCCGTCCATAGCCTGCGCAGCACCGCCGACAGCGTGTCCCAAACCGCCGACGAAACCCAGCGCGAGGCGGGGGAAGCCGCCACCCTCTCGCAGCACGCCACTCAGAATGTGCAAACCGTGGCCGCCGCCGCCGAACAGCTCCTTGCCTCGATCCGCGAGATCTCCCGGCAGGTCAACCGCTCCTCCGAGGTTACGCGCGTCGCCGTGCAGGACGCCGAGAAGACCAATACCATCGTCGATACGCTCAATACCGCCACGGGGCGCATCGATGAGGTCGTGAAACTCATCAATGATATTGCCGGGCAAACCAATCTGCTCGCCTTGAACGCCACCATCGAAGCCGCCCGCGCGGGCGATGCCGGCAAAGGGTTTGCGGTAGTCGCCAGCGAGGTCAAAAGCCTCGCCGGGCAAACGGCCAAAGCCACCGACGAAATCCAGCGCCACATCGCCCAAGTGCAAAGCACCACCGGCGCGGTCGTCTCGGCGATCCGCGAAATCGTGCTGACGATTCAGCAGTTAGACGAAATCGCCTCGGTTGTTGCCTCCGCCGTCGAACAGCAAGGCGCCGCAACCCAGGAAATCGCCCGTAACGTCTCAGAAGCCGCCAGCAGCACGGGCGAGGCCCTGGGCCGCATCACCACCGTTACCGAAGCCGCCGTTCTGGCGGGCAAATCGGCAGGCGTCGTCCAACAGGCGACGCATATGATGGCGCAGAATACCGATATGCTGTCGGACGAAGTGCAGCGCTTCCTCAGCCAAATCCGGGCTTAACCAAAAAGCAAAAAGCCCCGGCACTTTTTCGATAAGTGCCGGGGCTTTTCTTTTTTAACGCTTAGCGCGCGAGCGGCTTATACTTAATCCGATGCGGCTGATCCGCGTCGGTGCCCAGGCGGCGCTTCCGGTCGGCTTCGTAATCCTGGTAATTGCCTTCGAACCAAACGACTTGGCTGTCGCCTTCGAACGCGAGGATGTGGGTTGCAATACGGTCGAGGAACCAGCGATCATGGGTGATGACCACGGCGCAGCCCGCGTAATCGAGCATGGCTTCTTCGAGCGCGCGCAGGGTATCGACGTCAAGATCGTTGGTGGGCTCATCGAGCAGCAGCACATTCGCGCCGGTTTTCAGCATTTTGGCGAGATGGACGCGGTTGCGCTCCCCGCCTGAGAGCATGCCGACTTTCTTCTGCTGATCCGCGCCCCGGAAGTTGAACAGGGCACAATAGGCGCGCGACGGCATCTTGCGGCGACCGAGATCGATTTCATCGTGCCCGCCGGAGACTTCTTCCCACACCGTCTTATTCGGGTCGAGCGCGTCGCGCGACTGATCGACGTAACCGAGCACCACCGTTTCGCCGACGCGGAAGGTGCCGCTATCGGGCTTTTCCTGGCCGGTAATCATGCGGAACAGTGTGGTCTTCCCGGCACCATTCGGGCCGATGACGCCGACGATACCGCCGGGCGGCAGACGGAAGGAAACATCGTCCACCAACAAACGATCACCGAAGCCCTTGGTGAGATGTTCGGCTTCGATAACGATATTGCCCAGGCGTGGGCCGGGCGGCAGCACGATTTGCGCCGAATCCGGGGCCTTTTCCTTCGACTGATTGACCATCTCTTCATAGGACGCGAGGCGCGCCTTGGATTTGGCCTGACGGGCCTTCGGGCTTTGGGAAACCCACTCCAACTCGCGGTCGAGCGTCTTCTTATGGGCTTCTTCCTGCTTGCCTTCGAGTTCCAGGCGCTTCTGCTTATCGCGCATCCAGCCGGTATAATTGCCTTCAAACGGCAGGCATTGGCCGCGTTCGATTTCGAGAATCCATTCGGCCACTTCAT
>NZ_LAJY01000034.1 GCF_000963705.1 Elstera litoralis
CCGGCACCGCGCCGACGCCGGAGGCGGTAGGGAGAGTGAGCCCCTCTTCCGCCGCCGCCGTCACAATTGCCCGCGCCAGCGGATGTTCCGACTGGGTTTCGACCGCCGCCGCCGCCGCAAGAAGCGCCGCCCGGTCGACCCCCGGCGCAACCCGCAGATCGGTGAGAACGGGCTTGCCTTCAGTCAAGGTCCCGGTCTTATCGAAGGCGACCAGTTTGACCTCGGTCAGTTGCTGCAACGCCTCGCCGCGCCGCACCAGCAGCCCGAGTTGTGCGCCGCGCCCGATGCCGACCATGATCGCGGCAGGCGTGGCGAGGCCCAAGGCGCAGGGGCAGGCGACGATCAGCACCGCCACGGCATTCACCAGCGCTGGGCTGAGCCCGAAACCGAGGCCAGCGTCCCCGCGAAGGTCAGCGCCGCAATCGCCAGAATCGCCGGAACGAACCAGCCGGAAATCCGGTCCGCCAGCGCTTGAATCGGCAGTTTTCCGCCCTGAGCCGCCTCGACCGAGCGGACGATCTGCGCCAGCACAGTATCCGCCCCCACGGCCACCGCCTCCAGCAGCAGCGCGCCGGTTTGATTGATGGTACCGCCGATGATTTTATCGCCGGGGTGTTTGGCGACGGGCAGCGGCTCGCCCGTGAGCATCGCCGCGTCGATCAAGCTCGCGCCCTCGCGCACAATGCCATCGACCGGCACGCGCTCGCCGGGGCGCAGCTCGATCATCGCACCGGGGCGGATCTCGGCGAGCGGTTGCTCGATGACGCCCAGATCGGTACGCACCCGCGCGGTTTTGGGGGTTAGGCCGATGAGCTTGCTGATCGCGTCGGACGCCCGGCCCTTCGCCCGCGCCTCCAAGGACCGCCCCATCAGAACCAGCGTGAGAATCGTCGCCGCCGCCTCGAAATAGAGGTTTGCCGCCGCGTCCGGCACAAGCTGCGGCGCGAGGGCGACCAAGACCGAAAAGCCGAAAGCCGCGAGCGTGCCGACCGTAATCAGCGCATTCATATCCGGCGCAAAATGGCGCAGCGTGGTGAAACCCATCCGGTAGACCCGCGCGCCCGGCCCGAGCATCACCAGCAGCGTCAAACCGCCCTGGATTGCCGCGTTCAAACCGAGCCCGAGCGTCGCCATCAGCCAATGATGGAAACTCGGCACCAGATGCGCGCCCATGCCCAGCACGATCACAGGCAGCGCCAGCAGCGCGGCCCGGATCGCATCCCGGCGCAGCACATCGGCTTCGGCCCGGCGTTTCACGCTGGGGTCTTGCAGCGCGGCGCGGGCCGCGATGGGTTTCGCCGTAAAGCCTGCGGCGTCCACGGCCTCCAGCAGCGCTTCCGGCACAACCGCGCGCGTCATCCGCACCTCCGCCCGTTCGGTGGCGAGGTTGACCGAGGCATCCTGCACGCCGGGCACCGCTTTCAGCGCCCGCTCCACCCGGCTCACGCAGGAGGCGCAGGTCATGCCGGTAATCGCCAAGGTGAGGGGATCTGCCATCGCCCGATCCTTTTCTGAAATCATCCTGGGTCCGAGCATCGGGCTTCCCATCATGGAAGGTCAAGAACAAAATAGCGCTTGACCTTCCCATCGGGGGAAGGTGCAGCTTACCCCCATTACCGCTTGAGGAGGATCCGATGGATCTGGTTCTGAAAGATATGACCTGCGGCGGCTGCGCCAAAGCAGTAACGCGGATTGTAACGCGGATCGACCCCAGCGCCGTGGTCGAAATTGATCTTCCGACACAGAAGGTCGCCATTACCAGCCAGCACCCGGAAGCCGACCTGCGTCTGGCCCTCAGCCGGGGCGGCTTTCCCCCCGCTTAACTCTTATCTTTGGAGCTTCACATGAAGAAACCCGCCCTCGTCCTGGGGTTGGGGCTGGCGCTGGCCGTGCCCCTGCTCGCGAATGTTCTGCTGGCCCAGCAGGCCGCCAATCCCAAGGCAAGCGCCGTGATTCAGGCCTTCACTGAGGTGAATATGAAGATGCACACGGCCATGAGCCTTCCGCTAAGCGGCGATGCCGACGTGGATTTCGTGCGCGGCATGATCCCGCACCATGAGGGCGCGGTCGCGATGGCGAAAATCGTCCTAGAACACGGGCAAGATGCCGAAATCCGCAAGCTTGCCCAAGGCGTGATCGTGGCCCAGGAAGCCGAGATCACGCAAATGCAGGCCTGGCTGAAGCGTAAAGGGCTTTAGCCCATCGTCTCCAGGGCTTTTTGGAAGCGCCCGGCGTGGGATTTTTCGGCTTTGGCGAGGGTTTCGAACCAAACGGCAATTTCCTCGAAGCCCTCGTCCCGCGCCATTTTCGCCATTGCCGGGTACATTTCGGTATATTCGTAAGTCTCGCCCGCAATGGCGGCGCGCAAATTATCGCCGGTCGGGCCAATCGGCAGGCCGGTAGTCGGGTCGCCGACCGCTTCAAGAAACTCTAAATGCCCGTGCGCGTGCCCGGTTTCGCCCTCGGCTGTGGAGCGGAAGACAGCAGCGACATCGTTATAACCTTCGATATCGGCTTTCTGCGCGAAATAGAGATAACGGCGGTTGGCCTGGCTCTCCGACGCGAAAGCCGCTTTCAAATTGGCTTCGGTCTTCGTGCCGCGCAAGCTGGACATGGGCGTTTCCCAAACTGAGAGTGACTATGGGCCAAATGTATACCGCAAGCGCGCGGGTTTCGCGCCTGCGAAATAACAGCGTGGCAGATGTGGTTTGGGTCTAGGCGCGTTTCAAGCGGATGATGATATCCACCCGCTCGACCTGCGTGCCTTCGGGGGCCATCGGCAGGCCGGGCAGAACATCGTTCAGCGCGTCGGAATGGGCACCGTGAATATCCATCAGCCGCGCATCATCTTCGAAGAAGAAGTGGAAATGCTCGCTGGTATTGGTATCGAAATAGCAGCGCCCGGCTTCCACCACCACTTCGCGCAGCAGGCCCGCTTCGGTGAATTGGTGCAGGGTATTATAAACCGTCGCCACCGAAACGCGCACGCCAGCGGTCAAAGCTTCGCCGTGAAGCTGTTCCGCCGTAACGTGCCGATCCTCGCCCTTGAACAGCAGCCCGCCGAGCGCCAGCCGCTGCCGCGTGGGGCGCAAGCCGACGTGCCGCAGCCGTTCGATCAGCGCAACTTCCATCGGATTGGCGGGCACAACCTCGTCCAGCGCAGCGGCATCATCGCTAACGGCGGCAGGAAAAGGGGCGTGAGGGGCAAGGTCTTGGGTCATGATGATCTACTATAGCGCCTTCCGAGCAGTTTGCAATCATTCTAATCTACATGGCCCGCGCATTCTGTCGCAGCGCTTGGCAGCAGAGGATATATCTATTATTCTCGAAATATCGAAAAAATATCCTCGGATGCCCAAACATGACCGCCCCCCACGTCACGATCTACCATAATCCCCAGTGTGAAACCTCGCGCAATACCTTGGGGCTGATCCGCAACGCCGGGATTGAGCCGACTGTGATCGAGTATCTCAAAACCCCGCCGAGCCGGGCAAAAATCCTGGCGTTGGTGGCGAAGATGGACGTGCCGCTGCGCGATCTCCTGCGCGAAAAAGGCACCCCCTATGCCGAGCTTGGCCTTAGCGATCCCGATCTGGCGGACGACGCGCTGCTCGATGCCATCGACGCGCACCCGATCCTGCTCAACCGCCCCATCGTGGTGACGGAAAAAAGGCGCTAAACTCTGCCGCCCGTCGGAAGCGGTGCTGGACCTGCTGCCCACGCCGCAGCAGGGCGCGTTTAGCAAGGAAGATGGGGAAGCGGTGATCGACGCCAAAGGCAATCGGGTAAAATGAGCCGCCCCCTGCTGCCCGCCCTCTTCGGCGAGGCCCTCGGCACGGCGCTATTGCTGGCCGCCGTCGTCGGCTCCGGGATTATGGCCGAGCGGCTTGCGGACGGAAACGCCGCCGTAGCGCTGCTGGCCAATGCGGTTGCCACCGGAGCGGCCTTAGTGGTGCTGATCGAAGTTTTCGGCCCGATCTCCGGCGCGCAGTTCAACCCTGCCGTAACCCTGGCGTTGGCGGTGCGCAAGCATCTGCCCTGGTCGCGCGTTTTGCCCTATGTGAGCCTGCAAATTTTAGGCGCGATTGCGGGGGTTTGGCTCGCCCACGCCATGTTCGATATGCCGATCTGGCAAACCTCGACCAAACTGCGGACCGGGCCGGGACAATGGCTGTCGGAGGTCGTCGCCACCGCCACGCTGCTCACCGTGATCTTCGCCGCCCTGCGCACGCAGACGCAAACGCGGCTGCCCTATAGCGTCGCGCTGACGGTGGTGGCCGCCTATTGGTTCACCGCCAGCACGAGCTTCGCCAACCCCGCCGTAACCCTGGCCCGCGCGCTCACCGAGAGTTTCGCCGGGATTCGCCCGCTGGACGCCCCCGGCTTCATTCTGGCCCAGCTTGTCGGCGTCGGCATTGCCGTGGGGCTAGACCGCTGGTTAAACCGCGTTACGCCCGCGCCTCTTCCCGAATAAGCGCCAGCGCATCGAGAAACTGCCCCGCCGCCGCCGACCAAGAGTAGCGTAATGCGTGCTCGCGGCAGGCGGCGCGGTCGACCTTGAGAGCCGCGAGCGCCGCTTCCCGCAAATCTTCGCTGAGGGCACCGACCGGCTGGGCGGCTTCGCTCAGAATATCGCGCGGCCCCGTGACCGGATAGGCGGCCACCGGCACGCCGCAGGCCAGCGCTTCCAATACCACCAGCCCAAAAGTATCGGTGCGGCTCGGAAACACGAACACATCGGCGGCGGAATAGGCGCGCGCCAGATCCTCGCCGTGCTTTGCGCCAATGAAATGCGCTTTGGGATATTGGCGCTGCAACTCTTCCCGCTGCGGCCCATCGCCGACGATCAGCTTCGAGCCGGGCAGATCGAGCGCCAGGAACGCGCCGATATTCTTTTCCACCGCAACGCGCCCAACATAGGCGAAAACCGGCTTCGGCAGGTCGAGCGGCAGCGGTTCGCGCGGGCGGAACAGCTCTAAGTCGGCCCCGCGCGAGAAGCGCACGATATTGCGGAAACCGCGCTGATCGAGTTCGGCTTCCAGGCTCGGCGTCGCCACCATGATACGATCGGCGGCATTGTGGAAGCGGCGCAGGAAAGCATAGCTCCAGGCCGCCGGAATGCCGGTGCGCGCGTGCAGATATTCGGGGAATTTCGTATGGAAGCTGGTCGTGAACGGCCAGCGGCGCTTCACGGCCAACTTCTTGCCCGCCATGCCCAGCGGCCCTTCGGTCGGCAGATGCAGGGCATCCGGCGCGAAAGCGTCCAAGGCCGCAATCAGGCGTTTCATCGGAAACAGCGCAAGGCGGATTTCGGGATAGGTTGGGCAGGGAATCGTACGGAAGCGATCCGGGCCGATCACCTCCACCACATGCCCTTGGCCTTCCAACTCGCGGCGCACCGTATCGAGCGTCCGCACAACCCCGTTGACCTGGGGGAACCAGGCGTCGGTTACAATCGCAATGCGCATAGGTTATCGGGCCAATATGTTAGCGGTGGAAGCGACGGGTTGGCGCGCAGGGTGCCAACCGAAGAGCTGACGGATTTCGGCCCAGTGCAGGATTTCTAGGCGACCGTCGAAATGCTCCACGAGGGCCGTGCAGCTTTCCACCCAATCGCCATCGTTACAGTAGAGAACGCCTTGAATATCGCGCATTTCGGCGTGATGGATATGACCGCAAACGATGCCATCGAAATTAC
>NZ_LAJY01000340.1 GCF_000963705.1 Elstera litoralis
GCGCCGATTTGGGCATTGGCCGCACCTTCCAGAACCTAGCCTTGTTCGGCCATATGAGCGTGCTCGATAATATTATGGTCGGCCGTCACCATCTTCTGAAGAATAATTTCTTCACCGGGGCGCTCTATTGGCTTACCGGCGCGCGGCGGGAAGAACTTTCCCATCGCCGTGATGTCGAAACCATTATCGATTTCTTGGAAATTCAACATGTTCGCCGCGCAATGGCGGGAACCCTCTCCTATGGGCTGCGTAAGCGCGTTGAACTGGCGCGCGCCATTGCCCTGAAGCCCGACCTGATCTTGCTCGACGAGCCGATGGCCGGGATGAACCTTGAGGAGAAGGAGGATATGGCCCGCTTTATTATCGATCTCAACGAAGAATGGGGCATGACCATTGTGATGATCGAGCATGATATGGGCGTGGTCATGGATATTTCGCACCGGGTGATGGTGCTGGATTTCGGTAAGAAAATCGCCGAAGGGCTGCCCGATGAGGTTCTGGCGAACGAGCATGTGCGCCGGGCTTACTTAGGTGAAGTCGATGATGTTTTGGTCGACGCGGGCGATACGCCCCCCGCGCAAGTCGCGTGAGGGCGGGCATCATGAGCATTAATCGCGACCCGGCCCTCGATACCTTCCCGAAGCTGCTGGCCCATAACGGCAAGAGCTTCCCGACTGAAACCGCGATGCGCGAAAAGCAGTTCGGCATTTGGGTAAGCTTCACCTGGGGGCAGGTGCTGGCACGCACCCAGGCGCTCACGCTGGGTCTTGCTACCCTGGGCGTTACGAAAAACAGCGTCGTCGGCCTGATTGGCGATAATCGCCCGGATTGGGTGATGGGCGAATTGGCGACCCATACGCTCGGCGGCATGAGCCTTGGCATCTACCGCGACGCGATGGAGGATGAGGTCGCCTATCTCGTCACTTACGCCGATATCGACGTGATGCTGTGCGAGGACGAGGAGCAGATCGATAAGCTGCTGGCGCTGGGCGACCGCATACCCTCCGTCCGCCATATCGTTTATGCCGACCCGCGCGGCATGCGCAAATATGATGATCCGCGTCTGATTGCGCTGGAAGACTTGCTGGCGCGCGGGGAAAAAGCCCTAGCCGCCGATCCGGCGCGATTCGAGGCACTGGTGGCGGCGACCGAAACGGAAGCGGTGGCAGTGCTCTGCACCACCTCCGGCACCACATCCCATCCCAAGCTTGCCATGCTCACCGGCGGCTCGATGGTGCGGCACGCGCGCTCCTACCTGTCGGTCGATCCGAAAGGCCCGCAGGATGATTACGTCTCGGTCCTACCGCTGCCGTGGATTATGGAGCAGATGTACGCGGTCTCGAAATGGCTCGTCTGCCGCATGGTGGTGAATTTCGTCGAAGAGCCGGAAACCATGATGGCCGATATGCGCGAAATCGGCCCCACCTTCGCCCTGCTCGCGCCGCGCGTGTGGGAGACGATTGCGGGCGATGTGCGCGCCAAGATTATGGATTCGAGCCGTCTAAAGCGGGTGATGTATGAGTTCGGCATGAAGCTCGGGCAAAAGGCCTTGGCCGAGGGGCGGCGCTCGGCTTTGGCGGATTTCATCCTGTTTCGGGCTTTGCGCGACCGCTTGGGCTTCTCCCGCCTGCGCTCGGCGGCGACGGGTGGCGCGGCCTTGGGGCCGGATACCTTCAAATTCTTTCAGGCGATGGGCGTGCCGCTGCGCCAGCTCTATGGCCAAACCGAGACGATGGGGGCCTATACCATTCACCGGGCCGGGGAGGTGGATTTCGATACGGTCGGCGTCGCCTTCGATTCCACCATCGATATTCGCATCGATAACCCGGACCAAAACGGTATCGGTGAAATCGTCACGCGCCACCCGAATATGTTCACCGGCTATTTCCGCAATGAAGCGGCGTCGAAAGCCGATATCCGCGATGGCTGGATGCATACGGGCGATGCGGGCTACTTCGATAAGAAGGGCCATCTGACGGTGATCGACCGTATCAAGGATATTGCCACCACCAGCAGCGGCGCGCGCTTCTCGCCCGCCTATATCGAGAATAAGCTGAAGTTCAGCCCCTA
>NZ_LAJY01000341.1 GCF_000963705.1 Elstera litoralis
ACCGGAAGCTGCCGTGAACGTGAACACATCCGCACCCGTGCCACCGGAAACCAGCGTCGTGTTACCCGTCAGCGTACCATCGGTATACGTCAGGTTACCCGTGAAGGCCGAGGCATTGAAGGTGTGGTTGAGAGCAGCGGTTTCACCGTTGGTCAGCGAGAGGTTCGCCGAACCAGTGATAACCACCGTCGAACCTGCCGTCAGCGTGGCAACCGAGAGGGTCGATGCGCCAATAACAGCCAGATTGATGGTTTCAATCGCGCCACCGACACCCGTGGTGAGCGTCGTGCCGGTCTGCGTGCCGTTCAGGTTCAGGGTGATCGAGTCCGATGTCCCGGCGCCATTGGCAAGCGCAAACGACTGAGCGCCGAAGGTGTTGGACAGGTTGAACGTCGCGGCAGCTGCAACACCGGTGGCGGCGAAGCTCGTGCCCGTCACATTAACCGTGGTTGCGCCCGAAATGCTACCGAAGGCAAGACCACCACCGAAGCTGGTGATGTTCAGCGTTTCGATACCGACGATCGTCGGGGTGATCGCTGCCGTCAGCGTCATATCCAAACGGTCGGCATCGCCCGTGGTCAGATCGGCAATGAGATTGCCGTTGGCCAGGAAGGTGCTCGAGTTGATGAGATCTGCGCCGGTCGTCAGGAAGCCCGTGCCGAAGCCGTTGTTCAACGTCGTCGTCAGCGTCGCGGCAGTGCCGGTGGTCTGCGTGAAGTTGTACGTCGTCGTGCCCGTGGTCGTTTCAGCCGTACCGCCCGAGGTGGTGTAAGCGGTCTGGCCCGTGCCGGTGTTAACCGTACGATCCGTGTTGTAGGCAGCCGTCGAACCAGCCGTAATGGTCGTGTCGCCGGTGAAGACACTGAAAGCGGCGGTTGCCGACAGCAGCGAGTTCGAGGTGTTCACGAGGTAGCTGTTGGTGATACCGACGTTGTTTTGGTCACGAACGTCCGTGCTCGGCGACGACAGGACGCGGAAAGCGCCAGCCGTGAAGCGAGCTGCCGACGCAGCGGTAAGCTGCGAGAAGTCGATCACGAGGTTCGAGCCGCCCGGCAGGCCGCGCGCATCGATCAGGAACGAACCGCTGGTGAGGTTATTCGCCAGGAACGTGTCCGTCAGGACGAGCTTGTACTGCTTGGCATTGGTGTTGCCCGAGCTGTCGATGAGCGCAATGGCTTCGAAACCCGAGAACTGCGACGTTGCCGTCGTGGTGCCAACCGGCGTGAACACGAAAGTGTTCGTGCCCGAACCCGTCGGAATTTCGAGCTGGATGATGTCCTGGCCATCGTTGCCATTGAACACATCGGTCGCGCCGAGGTTCGCCGACGTGATCTTCACGGTGTCGTTACCAGCACCGGCAATAACCGTTTCAACGCCGAGGCCGGCGGTGATCGTGTCGTTACCCGTACCACCCGAAACGCTAGCGCGGCTGGCTGCCGTGATCGCCGTTGCGTTCAAGGAAATCGTGTCGTCGCCCGTGCCGCCGCCGATGGTCGAAACCGTCGTCGAGGTTGCTTGATCGACCGTCACGTTGATCGTGTCGTTGTCGGCACCGCCGTCGACGCTGTTCGTGCCAGCTTCGACAGTGATGACATCGGCACCGGCATCGCCGGTTACGGTGTCGTTACCAGCGCCATCGGTGATGACGTCTGCACCAGCGCCGCCGCCGATGTTGTCGTCGCCAACGCCACCCGACAGGGTGTCGGCACCAGCAGCGCCCACGATGACATCGTTACCATCGTTGCCGCTGATAACATCGTTACCGCCAACACCGGTCAGCGTGTCACGGCCCGTACCACCTTGCAGGACCGAACCGGTCTGCGTAGCAGCAACGCCACCCGTGTTGGTGACCGAGGTACGATCAATCGCGGTCAGGTTCAGGTTGATGGTTGATTGACGACCGTCAACGTTTTCGAAACCCTGGGCAACCGGACCGATTTTAGCACCACCGGCACCCGCCGTGGCATTGTCACGGGTCTGGTTTTGATCGCCGGTTTCGGTGTTCAGGGTGATGACCTGGAACGAGGAAGCCGAACCCGAGGTGATGACGAGCGTGTCACCGGCTGCGCCCTGCTGGCCGCCTTCAACACGAACGGTCGAAGCCTGACCACCGGCCGGGGTGATGGTGTCATCGCCCGTGGTGCCCGCAACGTTACCGATCACGGCACCAGCAGTGGTGCTGGTGAACGAACGGTTTTCGTCGACGCCGAACTGCACGTAATGTTGCAGCGCGGTTGCGGCGGTGAAGCCAGCCGTTGCAACGTCCGGGTTCTTGGCGAGGTAATCAGCGCCGTCGAAGCCCTTCAGCGAGGCGTTCGGGGCACGGCCTTCGCGCAGACCGTTGGCGATGTAATGAGCATAGGCGCTCGCGAAGGTACCGGCCGAAACGGCAGCAGCCACATCCGGGTTCTGAGCGGCATAGTACTTCGAATCGAACACGGCGTTCGGGTTGCGGCCTTCACGACCACCGATCTTATTGAAATGGTCCGCGCCGCTCCGGTAGACGCCGAGGGTAACGGCGCTCAGAACGTCCGGATTGTTCTGAAGATAGTAGGATTCATTAAACGTAATAGCCATTTGGGAAGACCTCCAAAAGTGATCCGCGTGCTTGCCACGCCGACACCAACCCATCCGCCCCCGCGTAAGGGGCGGGAGGCAATCTGCGGGTGCCGGGTAAAAAGCCGAAAAATATCAGCTCATTACCGAGAACCCTCGCACTCAAAGAACTTTCGACAGGTAGACCCCCTATCGACCCAACACGCGGACCCCGTTTCTACTCCTAACGTCCGCATCCCAGGTTTGTTCCG
>NZ_LAJY01000342.1 GCF_000963705.1 Elstera litoralis
AGGCGGCAGGCTGTCGAGCATGGCCCCGCCCACGGCTTCCAACGCCGCCATCTCTTTCCGGCAGGTCGGGCAATAGGTGAGATGGGTTGCGACCAGCAGGCTGATGGCTTCCGGCAGGGTGCCGGCGGCATAGTCGATCAGCAGCGATTCGGGCGGGTGGAAGTGCGGCATCTCAAGCGTCCTTCAGGACCGCGCGCAGCCGGGTAAGGGCCAAGCGGATTCGCGATTTGACGGTGCCTAGCGGGATTTTCGTTGCCTCCGCGATATCGCGGTGCGAACGGTCTTCCCAATAGGCTTGTTGAAGTAGGTCGGCTTGTTCCGGCGGCAAGAGGGCGAGGGCCGCGCGCAGCCGATCATTTTGTTGGGCGAGATCATAGGCGTGATCGGCTCCCGGCACGGGCTCGCCAAAGGCTTCTTCCGAGACTAGGGCGGGATCATCCGCCTCCCAGTCGATATGCTTATCGCGGCGCAGCCGGTCAATGCGCTTATTGCGGGCGATGGTGAAGAGCCAGGTGCTGACCGAGGCGAGGCGGGGATCGAAAGCGCCCGCGCGCCGCCACAGCGTTACCATCACCTCTTGCAGCAGGTCTTCGGCCTCGGCTTCGGGGCTGCCGAGGCGCATTAGGTAGGATTTCAGGCGCGGCCCGAAGTGGGCGAAAAGCTGCGCAAAGGCCGCCCGATCCTCGGACGCGGCGATTTGCTGCACGAGCCGGGCGAAACCGGCGCTGGTCTCATCGCGCATGACACTCCCCGTCCGCGCCGATAGGCTTTCGGCGGGAACAAAATGCACGGCCCGAGAGGCCGAGGGGTTGCGCAGGGTCGTCATTACCCATTGTTCGCGCGGCGCGGCTTAACAGATCATGAGCGCCCGAATTTTTTTTGCCCATAGTCGATGAAAGCCGGATCACAGCAGACTGCGGCCCGCCTCCAGCGGGGGTAGGCCGAGGTGCTGGGCGAGGGTTTGGCCGCCGTCGGCAAAACTCTCCCGCCGCCCGCCGTTACCGCCGGTAAAGCCGGGACCGAAGAAAATCAGCGGCACATATTCGCGCGTATGATCGGTGCCGATCCAGGTGGGATCGCAGCCGTGATCGGCGGTAATCAGCGCGATATCGCCGGGCTGCATCTTGGCGAAAAGGTCCGGCAGGCGTTTGTCGAAAGCTTCCAGCGCGTCGGCATAGCCGCCGGGGTCGCGGCGGTGGCCGAAGGATTGGTCGAAATCGACGAAATTGGTAAAGATCAAATCGCCATCGCCCGCATCGTCGAGGGCCGCCAGCGTGGCATCGAACAGTGCCGCATTGCTGTCGGCCTTAATCACCCGGCTAATACCATTTTGGGCGAAAATATCGCCGATCTTACCGATGGCGAGCACTTGGCTGCCGCGCTCGACAAGCTTATCCAGCAAGGTCGGGGCGGGCGGCGGAACGGCGAGATCCTTGCGGTTGGCCGTCCGGCGATAGGCCCCGCTGGGGCCGGTGAAGGGCCGGGCGATAACCCGGCCAATATTATAAGGATCGACCAACTTACGGGCGAGTTTGCACAGCGTCAGCAAGCGCTCCAGCCCGAAGCTTTCCTCATGGGCGGCGATTTGCAGCACCGAGTCGGCGGAGGTATAGACGATGGGCTTGCCGCTCGCGACGTGTTCGTCGCCCAACGCGGCGATAATATCGGTGCCCGAGGCGTGGCAATTGCCCAGAATACCGGGCAGCCCGCCTTGCGCGATTAAGGCATCGGTCAATTCCGGCGGAAAGCTCGGCACGGTTTTCGGGAAATAGCCCCAGTCGAACAGCACGGGCACGCCGGTAAGCTCCCAATGGCCGGACGGGGTGTCCTTGCCTTTCGAGCGCTCGGCGGCGGCGGCATAGACGCCGGTGAAATCAGCGCTTTTCAGAAAGCCGGAGGGCAGCTTGCCGGTAGCCTCGCGGGCGGCGGCGCCCAGGCCAAGCTCTTCCAGATGGGGCAGCACCAAGGGGCGGCCCCGCTGGGCCAACGACCAGGAGGCGATATGCCCCAGGGTGTTCGATCCCTGGTCCTGGAAGTGGCAGGCATCGGGGGTGGCCCCAATGCCGAAAGAATCCATCATGAGAATGAGAGCGCGTTTGACCATGAAATTAACGTTGCTTGCCGCCCGTCCGTTTGCAAGCCTGTTATCGACTTGTCGCTGGAGATTACGGCACGTCGCCCTGTTGAACCGGGGGCGGCAGGGCGCGCGGGGTCTCCGGGGCGCTCTCGGGCAGCCAGCAGATAACCTCGGTGCCATTGGCGGAGGAGGTGAGGCTGACGTCACCGCCGTGCAATTCGATAATGCTGCGCACCAGCGACAATCCCAAACCCGCGCCCGCCTGCCGCCCGGCGCGCTCGAACCGCCCAAAGATTCGCGGCAGGCTTTCGGGAGGAATGCCCGGCCCGGTATCGGAAATGCTGATGGTAATGCCGCGCTGGGCTTCCTTCCGCGCGCCAATCGTCACCCGATCCTGCGGGCGGCAGAATTTGATAGCGTTGGAGAGCAGATTGAACAGGGCCTGCCGGAGCCGTTTCGTGTCGCCGATGATTGTGCCGATATCGGCGGCGGAATCGAGCGTTAGGCTAATATCGCGCGCCTGGGCGCGTTCGCGGACTAGGGCGAGGGTGGAGACGATGAGGCTATTGACCTCAATCGTATCGCGCTCCAGGGCCAGATAGCCCGCTTCGATCGTGGCGAGATCGAGAATATCGTTGATGAGCGACAGCAGCCGGTGCGAATCCGCCAAGATTCCCCGGCTATACTCCAACTGCCGCGCGTTGAGCGGGCCGAAATATTGCTCGGTCAGAATTTCGGAGAAGCCGATAATCGAGTTCAGCGGCGTGCGCAGCTCGTAGGAGACATTGGCGATGAATTCGGTCTTCAGCCGGTCGGCGGCTTCGAGCGCGTCGTTGCGTTCCCGCAAGGCCAGTTGGGCGCGGTTGCGCTCGGTGATATCGAGGAACAGGCAGAGCGTAGCCCCATCGGGCATCGGCACGGAATTAAAGTCGATTTCCTTGCCGGGCTCCCTCCCGGAGCGCCAACTGAGCATACCGTTGCGGATGCGCCGCTGCACCGCAGGATTGCCGTTCGGGTCGGACTCCTCGCCCTCCACGATCCACGGCAGGGTTGCGGCTTGCAGCTCGTCCAGGGTTGGCTCGCCCAGCAATTGCTCTTCGCTCAGGCCCCAAATCTGCAAGAACGCCGGATTATGCAGGCGCAAACGCCGGTCGATCCCAAAAAACGCCACGCCTTCCGAAAGATTGTTCAGCGTCTCGCGCTGTACTTCGATGAGGGTGTTATAGGAGCGTTCCAGGGCGAATTTATCGGTGGCATCCTCGTACGAATAAATCAGCCCGCCGAGCGGATGGGGGGCGACGCGCTGAAACAGCGTGCGTCCATCGGGCAGATGCAGCACCTCTTCCTTGGCGGCGACCAGGGATTGAAACTGCGCCAATTGCTCGCGCTTATAGGCGGCAAAATCGATCACTTCGGGCAGTTGCCGCTTTTCGCGTAGCATATCGATGAGTTCTTGCAGCGTCGGTTCGCGCGTCAGCCACACGTCGTCGAGATAAAACAGCCGGGCGAAGGCGACGTTGAAGAATTTGATCCGGCGTTCTGGGCCAAAAATGACAATGGGGGCGTTCACCGCGTCCAACACATCATCCTGCGCCGAAATCAGCCGCGAGACTTGCGACATGAGGCTTTCGATCTGGCGCATATCCGTCGCCGTGACCGAAATACCGTTTTGCGACGCCTGTGCCCGCAGCGAATAGGCATGCATCGCCCCGCCGATGACCAAGGAGACGGTTTCCACCTGCTCGCTATTAAGGCGCAAGGCGCGCATTGCCAGTTCCCGCGCTTGCTCGATAAACGTATCGCTGCCGCGCGTGAGCACCGACCAGGCGAGATTGCTTTCCACCAGCCGCGAATCCCGCCCGAACAGCGCCAGCGGCGTCGCGGCGGCATCCATCAGCGTCTGGCGTCGGTCGGCGATTTGCTGACTGCCGCGCAACTGCTGCTGAATCACCCGCCCGCGCAAGACGGCGCGAAAATGCAGCGTGCCGATGACGAGCAACGCCAGCGCGAACAGGCTGAGAAAGCCGACCAAAGGTTGCAAAATTGACGCGGAGGCGAATTCATTCGCCGCCCAGGCCGGGACGCTCACGCCGATTCCCCAAATCCCGCCCATCCAAGCAGAATGGCTGAAATGCAGAGTTGGGAGCGCAAGACGGATCAACATGCTGCCAGTCTATGCAATTGCGGCGACCTTGAATAGGCGGGTTGAAAAGCTTGTGGATGCATTCAGATTATGCATATCGCCTATGATATAGGCGAATTTCAGCCCTGTTTTGAAACAATATATCTATAAAATGTAATTATTAGAAATATAGCTGTTAAAATCGTTAAAGAAAAGTAATTTTCCCTCAAAATGAGA
>NZ_LAJY01000343.1 GCF_000963705.1 Elstera litoralis
CCCCCTTGGAGGATCGAACGTTGCGGCTCGGTGATCTGCTCATTGGCCTGCCCGGCCCCCTCGCCGACGTGACCGTGACCGGGATTACGGCGGATAGCCGCGCCGTGCGCCCCGGCTATCTCTTCGCCGCCCTCTCCGGCAGCAAGGCCGATGGCCGCGCTTCATCGCCCAGGCGGCGACGATGGGCGCGTCGGTGATCCTCGGCGCGGAAGGGATTGAAGCCCCTATTCCCGTGCTGATTTCGCCCGACCCACGCCGCGAGCTGGCATTGATCGCTGCCGCTTTCTACGGCCAGCAGCCCGAAACCATCGTGGCCGTCACCGGCACCAGCGGCAAAACCTCGACCGCCTGGTTCACGCAAGGCATTTTTGCGGGAAGCGGGCATGCGGCGGGCTATCTCGGCACGCTCGGGCTGATCGCGCCCGGCCTTGAGCCGCGCTATACGCTGACGACGCCGGACCCGGTGGCACTGCACGCCTATTTGGCCGACGTGGCGCAGGCGGGCGTCACCCATTTCGCGCTTGAAGCCTCTTCCCACGGCATCGACCAGCGGCGGCTCGATGGGGTGCGGCTGAAGGCGGCGGCCTTCACCAATCTTCAGCGCGACCATCTCGACTACCACGAAACCATGCCCGTCTATTTCGAGGCGAAGGCGCGGCTGTTCGAAGAGCTTCTGCCACAAGACGGCACCGCCATTATCAATATCGCCGACGAATGGGGCCAAGTCCTGCGCGACCGC
Source organism: Elstera litoralis (assembly GCF_000963705.1). Classification (GTDB taxonomy): domain Bacteria; phylum Pseudomonadota; class Alphaproteobacteria; order Elsterales; family Elsteraceae; genus Elstera; species Elstera litoralis. The sequence continues at coordinate 740 of NZ_LAJY01000343.1, forward strand.
GTGCTCCAGCGCGGCCAGACCTGCCTGACCTATGGCACCAAAACCGCCGATCTGGCGCTCACAGGCCGCAGCATCGCCCACGGCGGCCAAGCCCTATCGCTCTCGATTCTGGGCCGGTCGGCAGATGTGCTCTTCCCTGTGCTCGGCAGTTTCCAAGCCGATAATCTACTCGCCGCCCTGGGGCTGGCGATTGCCGCCGGGGTGCCGGTCGATGCCGCGCTTGGCACTATCGGCCAACTCCAAGCGGTGCCGGGCCGGATGGAAACCGTCGGCACCTTGGACGGCGCAACCGTGATCGTCGATTACGCCCATAAGCCCGGCGCGCTGGAGGTGGTGCTGACCGCCGCGCGCAATACGATGGCCGCAACCGGCAAGCTGCACGTCATCGTCGGCTGCGGCGGCGACCGCGACCCCGGCAAGCGCCCGATTATGGGCGGCATCGCCTCCCGCCTCGCCGACCGAGCGATCATCACCGACGATAACCCGCGCAGCGAAGATGCCGCCACCATTCGCCGCGCCGTGCTCGACGGCTGCGACGGGTCCGCCGAAATCCTGGAAATCGGCGACCGCGCCGAAGCTATTGCCGAAGCAATCGCCGCGCTCAAAGCCGATGACGTGCTGATTATCGCGGGCAAAGGCCATGAATCGGGCCAGATCGTCGGCAGCGAAACCCTCCCCTTCGACGACCGCGACATCGCCGCGCGCGCACTTGCAGCGGCGGGCGGGTCGGTGCTGTGGAAGGCCGCGCCATGATCGGTCTATGGACCCATAAAACCGCCGCGCGGGCGACGGGCGGCCTTGCGGTCGGACCGTGGACCGCCACCGGCGTCAGTATCGATAGCCGCACGGTGCAACCCGGCGATCTGTTCGTCGCCTTACGCGGTGAGAATCACGACGCCCACGCTTATATCGCCCAAGCTTTGGCGGCGGGCGCGGTGGCGGCGGTGGTCGATCGTGTGGTCGACGGACCGCATCTGCTGGTCGCCGATACGATGGCGGCGCTCGAAGATTTGGGCCGCTTTGCCCGTGCCCGCGTCGATGCCCGGATTGCCGCAATCACCGGCAGCGTCGGCAAAACCTCCAGCAAGGAAGCCCTCACTCAGCTTCTGACCGCCCAAGCCCCGACCTATGGGTCGCGCGGCAACCTCAACAATAATTTCGGCGTGCCGCTGTCGCTCGCGCGCATGCCGGAGGCCGTGCGGTTCGGCGTGTTCGAGTTGGGCATGAACCACGCGGGCGAAATCGCGCCGCTAGCCCGGCAAGTCCGGCCCCAGGTGGCGCTCGTCACCGCCATCGCCCCGGCGCATACCGAGTTTTTCCCCGATGGCGAGGCCGGAATCGCGCGCGAAAAGGCCAGCATCGCCGAAGGGCTGGAAGCAGGCGGAACGCTGATTCTGCCGCGCGATTCGGTCTATTTCGATCTAATGGCGTCCGCCTACCCGACGCGCCTCAGCTTCGGCACCTCTGCCGAGGCCGATAGCCGCTTGCTCGACTGGCAGCCGGGCGCGGAGGGGATCGATACGGTCGAAGCATGATTCTCGGTCGGCACCGCCGCTACCGTTGGGGCCTTGCCGGTCGGCATCAGGCGATGAACAGCCTCGGCGTGCTGACCTCCTTGGTCCTGCTCGGCGGCGATCTCGATGCCGCCTGCGCTGCGGGCGAAAACCTGCGCCCGGTCGCGGGCCGGGGCGAACGGCTCACTCTGCCCTGGTTGGGCGGCACCATCACCCTGCTCGATGAAAGCTATAACGCCAGCCCCACCGCCGTTCGCGCCGCGCTCGCGGTGCTCGCCAGTTTGCCGGGCCGCCGCCTGCTGGTGTTGGGCGATATGCTGGAACTCGGGGCCGACGCCGACGCGCTGCACGCCGATCTCGCCGAGGCGCTGAACACCGCCGGACTCGACCGAGTTTACCTCGCGGGCACGCACGTTAGCGCGCTGGCGAACGCCTGCCGGCCGGGCGCGTGACCCGCCACGCCGCACGCACCGCCGATCTGATCGAGGCCGTGACAGCCGATCTTGCCGCCGGCGATGCGCTGCTGGTGAAAGGCTCGCTCGGTATGAAAATGCGCCCCCTCGTCGAGGCGCTCCGCGCCGCATCCGCCGCTTCGCAGAAGGTTTTACCGTAATGCTGTTTAATCTTCTCGCCCCCTTATCCGATGAATTCGCGCTGTTCAACCTGTTCCGCTATCTCACTTTTCGAACCGGCGGGGCGATTATTACGGCGCTGTTCATTGCGCTCTTCGTGGGGCCGAAGCTGATTTTATGGCTGCGGATGAAGCAGGGCCAGGGCCAGCCGATCCGCACCGACGGGCCGGAAGGCCATCTGCTGACCAAGAAGGGCACGCCCACGATGGGCGGCTTCCTGATTATGCTGGCGCTGTCGATTTCAACCCTGCTCTGGGGCGACCTCTCCTCCGGCTATGTTTGGGCCGTGCTGATGGTGACGATCGGCTATGGCTGATTGGGTTCGCCGATGATTTCCTCAAAGTCAGCAAGAAGAACCCGAAGGGGCTGAATGGCCGCATCAAGCTGATCTTCGAAGTCGGCATCGCCACCGTGGCCGTGGTGTGGGTGATGATGATTACGCGCGACCCGCTGTCGACCAGCATCGCCATTCCGTTCTTCAAGCAGGTGCTGATTAACATCGGTTGGTTCTTCATCCCGTTTGCGGTGTTCATCATCGTCGGCGCGGGCAATTCGGTGAACCTCACCGATGGGCTGGACGGGCTCGCCATCGTGCCCGTCATGATCGCGGCGGGCTGCTACGCGCTGATTTCCTACCTCGTCGGCAATGCGGTTTTCTCGGCCTATCTGCAAATCCCCTCCGTCCCCGGCGCGGGGGAGATGGCGGTGTTCTGCGGGGCTTTGACTGGCGCGGGTTTAGGCTTTCTGTGGTTCAACGCGCCGCCCGCGCGTGTGTTCATGGGCGATACCGGCTCGCTCTCCTTGGGCGGCGCGCTCGGCATGGTCGCGGTGATTACCAAACATGAAATCGTGCTCGGGATTATCGGCGGGCTGTTCGTGCTCGAAACCGTGTCGGTCATCGTGCAAGTCACCAGCTACAAGCTGACCGGCAAGCGCGTGTTCCGCATGGCCCCGCTGCACCATCACTTCGAAAAGAAGGGCTGGGCCGAGCCGACCATTGTTATCCGCTTCTGGATCATCGCCTCGGTGCTGGCGTTGATCGGCCTTTCAACCTTGAAACTGCGGTAGGTCCCCCCATGATTCTGCCCACCGCCTATCGCAACAAACAGGTGGCCGTCGTCGGCCTCGCCCGCTCCGGCTTGGTGGCGGCGGAAGCGCTGATGCGCGCGGGTGCCCTGGTGAGCGCGTGGGACGATAATTCCCCGGCGCGCGATGCGGCCCAGGCGGCGGGCATTCCCCTGGTGCCGGTAGTGGCGATGCCCTGGGCGGAACTTTCGGCGCTAATTCTCTCGCCCGGCATTCCCCATTCCTACCCAAAGCCGCACCCCGCCGCCGATCTGGCGCGCGGCGCGGGCGTGCCGATTTTGGTCGATGTCGATCTGCTGCTCTCGACGCAAACCGCAGCGCCGATGATCGCCGTGACCGGCACCAATGGCAAATCGACCACCACGGCGCTGATTGAGCATATTCTGACCGAAACCGGACACACCGCGTCGATGGGCGGTAATATCGGCGTGCCCGCGCTCACCCTGCCCGCCTATGGGCCGGAGGGCACCTATGTGCTCGAACTCTCCTCCTACCAGTTGGAGCGGGTGCCGAGCCTCACGGCGCGCACGACGATTCTGCTGAACATCACCGCCGATCACCTGGACCGGCACGGCGGCATGGACGGTTACATCCAAGCGAAAAGCCTGATCTTCCAGCACCAGGGCGAAAACGACTGGGCGATCATCGGTATGGACGATGCCCCCAGCCGCAGCCTCGCCGATAAGGTTCGCCGCACCGAGCGCGCGCCGCGCGTCGTGCCAATTTCGGTGCTGGCCCCGGTTCCGGGCGGCGTCTATGCGCTCGACGGGCATTTGATCGACGATCTCGATGGGGCCGCCGTGGAAGTTCTGGTGCTCGACCGCGCCGCGCGCCTGCCGGGCCGTCACAATGCGCAAAACATCTGCGCCGCCTATGCCGCCGCCCGCCACGCGGGCCTTACCGCCGCTGAGATTTGCGACGCGATCACCCGCTTCCCCGGCCTCGCCCATCGGCAAGAGCTGGTCGCAACGGTCCGCGGCACCGCCTATATCAACGACAGCAAGGCGACCAATGCCGACGCCGCCGAGCGCGCTTTGGTTTGCTATCCGGCAATCCATTGGATCTTAGGCGGCGTCGCAAAATCGGGCGGGATCGATAGTCTCGTCGCCCATTTTCCGCGCCTGCGCGGGGCCTATTTGATCGGCGAGGCCAGCGATAGTTTCGCCGAAACCCTCAGCCACGGCGGCGTTACACCACTGTTCTGCGGAACGCTCGACGTGGCCCTGCACAGGGCGATGGCCGCCGCCAAACCGGGCGAGGTGGTGTTGCTCTCGCCCGCCTGCGCCAGCTTCGATCAATATAAAAGCTTCGAGCATCGCGGCGACCATTTCCGCGACCTCGTCCGCACCCTCAGCCAAGGGGAGGACGCGCAATGACGACGCTCGGCAGTTTCTCCCGCGCCGACCGCTCCATCGTTGGGCGTTGGTGGTGGACGGTGGACCGCACGAGCCTCGTGGCGCTGCTGGTGCTGGCCGGGATTGGCGCGATGCTGATTCTGGCGGCGAGCCCGGCGGTGGCAACGCGCATCGGTATTTCCGACAGTTTCCACTTCGTCAAACGGCAGTTGATGGTGCTCCCGGCGGCGCTGTTGGTGATGATTGCGATTTCCCTTTTATCGCCGCGCAATATCCGCCGTTTGGCCGTTGTCGGTTTTCTTGGTGGGCTCGGCATGCTGGCGCTGACTTTGGTGGCGGGCCAGGAGATTAAGGGCGCACGGCGCTGGATTTCGCTGGCGGGCCAATCAATCCAACCGTCGGAATTCGTCAAACCCTGCTTTGCCGTGGTCGCCGCCTGGATGTTTGCCGAACAGCGCAAGGGGCGCGGCGTGCCGGGCTTTCTGATTTGCACCGGCCTGTATTTGATCGTCGTGGCCCTGCTGCTGAAACAGCCCGACCTCGGCATGACGGTGGTCATTACCGCGATTTGGCTCATTCAATTCTTCCTCGCCGGGCTGCCGATGATCTTTGTGTTGATCGGCGGGTTCGGCGCGGTGACGGGGCTGATCGGGGCCTATTTCCTACTCCCCCACGTGGCGAGCCGTATCGACCGCTTCCTCGATCCTGCGGCGGGCGACCGCTATCAGGTCGATAAGGCGATGGATGCTTTTGCCAATGGCGGGGCCTTCGGGCGCGGCCCCGGCGAGGGCGTGGCGAAAGCCTTTATTCCCGACGTGCATGCCGATTTCATCTTCGCCGTCGCGGGCGAGGAATATGGGCTGATAACCTGCCTGATTATCGTCGCGCTCTTCGCGCTGATCGTGCTGCGCGGCTTTGCCAAACTCTTGCAGGAATCGAACCTCTTCGTGCTGCTGGCCGGAACCGGGCTGCTGGTGCAGTTCGGCCTGCAAGCCTTCATCAATATGGCCTCGACCCTGCACATGATCCCGACGAAGGGGATGACGCTGCCGCTGATTTCCTACGGGCTGTCGTCGCTGTTCGCCATTGCCTTGGGGATGGGCATGCTGCTCGGCCTCACACGCCGCCGGTTCGGGGAGAGCGACCTATGAGCGCGACCTTGATCCTGCTGGCCGCAGGCGGCACCGGCGGCCATGTGTTCCCGGCAGAAGCTTTGGCGGGCGAACTGATCGCACGTGGCTATCGCGTTGCCCTCATTACCGATGTCCGGGGCAAGGCGCTGGGCGTGACGCAGGCGGGGCTCGATCTGCACGTGGTTCCGTCCGCCGCCATGCTCGGGCAGGGCTTGCTTGGACGCGCCCGCGCCGCCGTGACCCTGGCGCGCGGTTTTCTCGCCAGCCGGAAACTCCTGAAGCGCTTGAAGCCCGCCGTCTGCGTCGGCTTCGGCGGCTATCCCTCCGTTCCGCCGGTGCTGGCCGCCCAGCGGCTGGGGCTGCCGACCGTGCTGCACGAACAGAATTCGGTGCTTGGGCGCTCCAACCGGCTGCTGCTGGGCCGGGCGAAGGCCCTCGTCACCAGCTTCGCCAAGACCCTCGCCCTACCGCCACAGACGCCACCGATCACCTGGCTCGGCAATCCCGTGCGCGCCGCCATTGCGAGCGTGCCCGAATTCACCCTGCCGCAGGAACGCTTTCATATTCTGATTACCGGCGGTAGCCAGGGCGCGCGCGTGTTCGGTGAGACGATCCCGAGCGCGCTCGCCGCCCTGCCGCAAGTGCTGCGCGAGCTGCTCAGCGTCTCCCATCAGGTCCGCGCCGATGCCGTTACCGCCGCGCAGGAAACCTACCGCGCCGCCGGGATCAAGGCCGATTGCGCGCCCTTCTTCGGCGATATGGCGAAACGCCTGACGATGGCCCATCTCATCATCGCCCGCGCCGGGGCCTCGACCGTGGCGGAACTGACCGCTGCCGGGCGGCCCGCGATTCTGGTGCCGCTGCCGGGGTCCGCCGACGATCATCAGACCGTCAACGCCCGCGCCCTCTCCGATCACGGCGCGGCGTGGCGGGTCGAACAATCCGAGCTTTCGAACGGTGGCCTCACCCGCCGCGTCACCGAGCTTCTCACCAACCCCGCCGGCTTGCCGAGGCGGCGAAAGCCGCCCGTGCCCTCGCCAAACCCGATGCCGCCGCCCGCCTCGCCGACCTTGTGTTGACCTGCGCCGCGCTGCCCCTGACTGCCGTTTCTGGAGACGCCCTATGAGAGCGATGCCGCTATCGATCGGAACCCTGCATTTTGTCGGGATCGGCGGCATCGGCATGTCGGGCATCGCCGAGATTCTGCATAACCTCGGCTATAAGGTACGCGGCTCAGATCAAGCCGATAACGCCAATGTGAAGCGCCTGCGCTCGCTGGGCATTACGGTTGAAATCGGCCACCGCGCCGAAAATCTGGCCGACGCGCAGGTGCTGGTCATCTCCTCCGCCGTCAAGCGCGACAACCCGGAAGTCATCGCCGCCGTCGAACGCCTGCTGCCGGTGGTGCGCCGCGCCGAAATGCTGGGCGAACTCATGCGCCTGAAATGGTCGGTCGCGGTCGGTGGCACCCACGGCAAGACGACGACGACCTCGATGATCGCCGCGATGCTGGATTCGGCGGGGCTCGATCCGACCGTCATCAATGGCGGCATCATTAACGCCTATGGCACCAATGCCCGCCTGGGCGCGGGCGATTGGATGGTGGTAGAGGCCGATGAAAGCGACGGCACTTTTACCCGCCTGCCTTCCGTTATCGCCGTGGTAACGAACATCGACCCCGAGCATCTCGACCATTACGGCACCTTCGACAAAGTGCAGGAGGCCTTCCGCACCTTCGTCGAGAATATTCCGTTCTACGGGTTTGCGACGCTCTGCATCGATCATCCCGGCGTGCAGGCGATGATCCCGAAACTCGACCGGCGCGTCGTCACCTACGGGCTGTCCCCGCAAGCGGACGTGCGCGGGT
>NZ_LAJY01000344.1 GCF_000963705.1 Elstera litoralis
GATTTGCGCGTGCGCCACGCCCCGCTGCACGGCGTCGAGGTGCCGCCGGAGCGCGCGCCGAGCATGATCGACGAATATCTCGTGCTGGCGATGGCCGCCGCCTGCGCTTCGGGCCGCACCATTCTGCGCGGGCTGTCTGAATTGCGGGTGAAAGAAAGCGACCGGCTGGCGGCGATTGCTGAGGGGCTCACCGCCTGCGGGGCTAAAGTCACGATCGAAGGCGATGATTGCATCATCGACGGCACCGGCACCCCGCCGAAGGGCGGCGTGACGATTGCCGCCAAGCTCGATCACCGCATCGCCATGTCGTACCTCATCCTCGGGGCGGTGACGGCGGAGCCGATCACGATTGACGATGCCGCGCCGGTCGATACCTCCTTCCCCGGCTTTGCCGATCTGATGAACGGCCTCGGCCTCAAGATCGCAGGAGTGGCCTGACATGCCGGTGATTGCGGTCGATGGTCCGGCGGCCTCCGGCAAGGGCACGATTGCGAAAAGGCTCGCGGCCCATTTCGGCTTTGTGCATCTCGATACTGGCTTGCTCTATCGGGCCGTCGGCTGGGTCGTGCGGGATCGGCTGGACGATCCGCGCGCGGCGATTGCGGCGGCGGAAGCTTTCGATGTCGGCATGACCTGCGGCGATGAGTTGCGCAGCGAGGATGCCGGGCGGGCCGCCTCCAAGATTTCCGCTATTCCGGAAGTGCGGGCGGCCTTGCTCGCCTTCCAGCGCAGCTTTGCGGGCCAGGCACCGGGGGCGGTTTTGGACGGGCGCGATATCGGCACGGTCATTTGCCCCGACGCGCCGGTCAAACTATTTGTCACGGCCTCCGTCGAAGTTCGGGCCGGGCGGCGGCACAAAGAGTTGCAGGCGCGCGGGAATCCTTCTATATACGCCGAGATCCTTGCGGACCTGATTGACCGGGACCGCCGCGATAGTGAACGCGCCACAGCCCCCCTTAAGGCGGCAGCCGACGCGTTCCACCTGGAAACATCCATGATGGATGCCGATCAGGCCTTCGCGGCAGCCCTTGCCTTTGCAGCGCCCAGGATAGCGTAACCGCCCTCCTGCCCTGACCTCTTCTCCAAGGGGGCAGAGCTTGGGGGTTTTCGTCACTCTCCAACCCCGCGTTACCGCCTTCGTCCAGCGGTGGCGCTGTTCGGCTCCGATAGCCGGACCAGGGACAGCCGGACCGGAGCATGTATGACCACGAGTGAAAGCTTTGCCGCGCTTCTGGAAGAATCGCTGGGCACAGGGGATAATCTAGAAGGTACCGTCGTTAAGGGCACGATTATTGCCATTGAAAACGACTTTGCCCTGATCGATGTCGGTCTGAAGTCGGAAGGCCGAGTGCCGCTGCGCGAATTCGCAGCGCCGGGCCTGCCGGTTGAACTGAAGCCCGGCGACACGGTTGAAGTGTACCTGGAGCGCATGGAAGACAAGAATGGCGAAGCCAGCTTGTCGCGCGAAAAGGCCCGCCGTGAAGAAGCGTGGAATGTGCTGGAACGCGCCTTCACCGAACAGCAGCGCGTTACCGGGATCATCTTCGGTCGCGTCAAGGGCGGTTTCACGGTCGACCTGTCGGGTGCCGTGGCCTTCTTGCCGGGCAGCCAAGTGGATATCCGCCCCGTGCGCGATATCACCCCGCTGATGGGCTCCCCGCAGCCGTTCCAAATTCTGAAGATGGACCGTCGTCGCGGCAATATCGTCGTGTCGCGCCGGGCCGTTCTGGAAGAATCGCGCGCCGAAGCCCGCTCGGAACTGGTCGCTTCGCTCAAAGAAGGCCAAATTCTGCAAGGCGTGGTCAAGAACATCACCGATTACGGTGCGTTCGTGGACCTGGGCGGCGTCGATGGTCTGCTGCACGTCACCGATATCGCGTGGCGCCGCATCAATCATCCGTCCGAAGCCCTCACGATTGGCCAGTCGGTCAATGTGCAGGTTATCCGCTTCAACTCGGAAACCCAGCGCATCAGCCTCGGCATGAAGCAGCTTGAAGCCGATCCGTGGGAAGGCGTTGCCGCCAAATACCCGATGGGTGCCAAGTTCAATGGCCGCGTGACCAACATCACCGATTACGGCGCATTCGTGGAACTGGAACCCGGCATCGAAGGCCTGGTCCATGTCTCCGAAATGAGCTGGACGAAGAAGAACGTTCATCCGGGCAAGATTGTTTCGACCAGTCAAGAAGTCGAAGTGATGGTGCTGGATGTCGATCCGGTGAAGCGTCGCATCAGCCTTGGCCTGAAGCAGTGCATGGACA
>NZ_LAJY01000345.1 GCF_000963705.1 Elstera litoralis
AGGAACTGTTCTAGCGACTCATTTTCGAGAGAAGGGGATTGCTATGAGTATCGGCTTAATTCTACTTATTATCTTAGTATTGATGTTGATTGGCGCGCTCCCCCGATGGCCCCATAGCAATAGTTGGGGGTATTATCCGAGCAGCGGCCTCGGCATCGTTCTTATCATCGTCATTATTCTCGTCGCAACCGGGCGGGTTTAACGGACTTCAGGGTTGGCGGCACCCCTTTGCGCGCCTCATTTTTAATCGGAAAGATCGCATCATGACCCAAGTAAAACCCAAGACCCTTCTTCTTCTCGCGACGCTGCTGGCCGGAACGGCCTTACTCGCGGCCTGCAATACGGTCGCAGGCGCCGGTCAGGATATGCAGCAGGGCGGGAAAGCCATTGAAAAAAGCGCCGACAAGCACGCCCCATAAAAGGCAGGATTAAGCGCCCCCTCACTTAAAAACAGGGGGCGACCCGGACCGACATCCCAATGGCCCCTGCGAGAAATTCGTCGGAATGCTTGTTGGGAACTCTCTGTAACCCGAGAGAAAGCTTGGCTGGGACGGGAGGGATCGAACCTCCGGATGCCGGAATCAAAATCCGGTGCCTTACCGCTTGGCGACGTCCCACCAGTCAGCGCGGCAGACCCTAGCGAGGTTGACGGTTGGGATCAAGCCCTTCTTGCACCTAACGGGCAGGGTTGATCTTTAGCATTCCAACATGCGGCGCAGGAGTTCGAGATCTTCGGCGAGGCTGGCGTCGGTTGCGATCAACTCGTCGATTTTGCGAACGGCGTGCATCACGGTGGTATGGTCGCGCCCGCCGAACTTGCGGCCGATTTCCGGTAAGGATTTCGAAGTCAGCGCCTTGCTGAGATACATGGCCATCTGGCGCGGGCGGGCGACTTGCCGGGCGCGCCGGGCCGAGGACATATCGGCGACGCGAATATTATAATGCTCGGCGACGCGCTTTTGGATTTCTTCCACCGTCACCCGCCGGTCGTGGGCGCGCAACAGATCGTGCAGCACCTCCTGCGCCGTTTCCAGCGTGATCGAGCGCCCTACCAGTTGCGCGTGCGCGACGAGGCGGTTCAGCGCGCCTTCCAACTCGCGGACGTTGGAGGCGATTTTATGGGCGAGAAACTCCATCACCTTCTCGGGCACGGGCGTGCCGAGCTGATCGGCTTTCGAGCCGAGAATGCCTAAGCGCAGCTCGTAGGTGGTCGGGTGAATATCGGCGACCAGGCCCCAGCCGAGGCGGGAGCGCAGCCGCTCTTCCAGCCCTTCGAGATCGGACGGGGATTTATCGGCGGACACGATCACCTGGCGGTTCTGATCGACCAGCGCGTTGAACGTGTGGAAAAACTCTTCCTGGGTCGAATCCTTGCCGCTGATGAACTGGACATCGTCGATCATCAGCACGTCCACCGAGCGGAACTGGTCCTTGAAGGCGACCGTATCCTTGAAGCGCAGCGCCCGGATGAACTGGTACATGAATTTTTCGGCGGACAGATAAATCA
>NZ_LAJY01000346.1 GCF_000963705.1 Elstera litoralis
TCGGATAGGCTATACGCAAGCCTTGCAGAACCTGACCGACCGCTTAACGATAGCAGATTGAGAGAACGGCCTAATCCGGTCTGTGGACTTTAGTTTACGGAATAGGGAACGGTCTCCGCAGGTGTTGCTGCATAGGCTTCAGGAACAATATTGATGGCCGATTTTCTGCTCTACGCGCTTCTCGCGCTCGCCCTGGCCTGGGGTGTTTGTCTCATCGTCGCTATGGTTCTGGCCACGGCGTTTGGCGCGTCGTCGTTACTGGAAACGATGATCGAGGGCACGGCTCAGTACGGCAAAATGCTCATCGTCGATTTACGGAAATTTTGGTCGGTCGCCCTGATCGGCATTTTTGCCGCGCTGTCGGTCGAGGCGTTTTTGAAGACCGATGCCCTGTTAGGCTTTATCTTTATAGGTTTATCGGCCTTCTGCGGCGGGTTGACGTGGCTTTTTTATCGAAAATAGCCGAACGCCATGCCGCGCCGCAGGATGCCGGAAAGCTTACCCCGTCGCGATCTGTTCCTTCGCAACGCCCAACAGCCGGTCCATCTCGGCCCGCAACTCATTAGCGCCGATGCTGATACCCTTGGCGGCAAAATCACCCGCGACTTTTTTCCAGCACATCGTCGTCGCCGGGGCGGTCGAAGTCGGCGGCGACGACGGTTTTCGCATAGGCTTCCGCGTCGGTCTCGCCGAGCTTTTCAGCCGCCCACAGCCCGAACAGCTTGTTCCGGCGCGCAACCACCTTGAAGCGGACGGTTTCATCCTGGGCGAATTGGGTTTCGAACGCTTTTTCCCGATCACTAAAGCCGCTCATGACGCTCCCCTGGCCTGGTTATCCTGCGAGGACACATAGGGTGTGCGGCGGCGCAACACAAGCGCAAGCGGGATTAGGTCCCCAGAATTTCGGCCTTGGCGACCGCGTGCAGGCGGATCAATTCTTCACGCAGGCTGGCGGGTTCGGCATGCACGCCGCGCGAGGCGAGATCGTCGGCGACGCGTTCCAGAATGTCATCGTCGCCGGGGTGCTCGATGTCGTAATCGATCAGGCCCTTGGCGTACATATCGGCTTCTGCGGTCGGCAGGCCCATGCGTTCGGCGGCCCACAGCCCGAAGAGCTTGTCCCGGCGCACCACGGCACGGAAGGCTTGATCCTGTTCCAGCGCAAAATGGGCTTCGAAGGCTCGTTCCCGATCTTCAAATTTCGTCATGGCGTGCTTTACTCCTGGGGGCCTGACCCCTGACGGTTGGTCTTTCGACTCACTATCTGGAAAAGAAGCTTAGCCTAGTCTTTGATGTAGCTCAAAGCTGGCAAATTATACGAGCTTGGCGTGAGGAGGGGTAAGCGATGTGTGTTGTGCTCGTATTGCGGCGTCCGGGGCATCGGTGGCCGTTCCTACTGGCGGCAAACCGCGAAGAGATGGCGGACCGCCCGTCGCGCCCGCCGGGGCGGCATTGGCCGGATCGGCCCGATGTGCGCGCGGGCTATGACGAAAGCTCCGGCGGCTCCTGGCTCGGGATCAACGATTATGGCGTCACAGCGGCGCTGCTCAACCGTCACGGCACGCTCGGGCCGCAGGTGGGCAAACGCAGCCGGGGGGAATTGGTGCTGGAGGCGCTCGACCATGCCGATGCGTCGGTTGCAGCGAAATCCTTGATCGATCTCGACCCAAAGGCCTATCGCGGCTTTAATCTGGTGATCGCCGACGACCAAGACGCCTATTGGCTGCGCTCGGACGAAGAAAAGCTGACCGTGGCCGAAATCCCGGAAGGGTTTTCGATGTTTGGGGCCTGGGAGCGCAATGATCCGGGCGACCCGCGCGTAAAACGGCATTTATCGCGCTTTATTGCCGCGCCGGTGCCGATTCCCGATTCGGACGATTGGGGGGCGTGGCAAGCGCTTCTCGCCCAGGAGGATAAGGCCGATCCGCGCCAGGGGCTCACGCTGCATCTGCCCAACGGCTACGGCACGCGCGCGTCGAGCCTCATTGCGCTGCCGGTTCTGGGCGACGGACGCCAGCCGGCATTTTTGCATGCCGATGGGCCACCCGCGACGCACCCCTATGAACCCGTCGCATAGGCGGGTCGAGCCCTCAGCACCCTTGGAGGATGACGCGTACATTGTATCGCCCTCCCCCCACTGCTATAGAGACGCAACCGGATCGCCGCCGCTGGGGTTGGCGCGACCGGCGTGACCCCCGAAGGATGGTTTGATGGCGCGACGCAGGAAGATTTACGAAGGCAAAGCCAAAGTTCTGTTCGAAGGACCGGAACCCGGCACGATCGTGCAGTATTTCAAGGACGATGCGACCGCCTTCAATAATCAGAAAAAAGGGGTTATCAGCGGCAAAGGCGTGCTGAACAACCGGATTTCTGAGTATCTGATGACGCGCCTCACCGAAATCGGCATTCCCACGCACTTCATCCGCGCGCTCAATATGCGTGAGCAATTGGTGCGTCAGGTCGAAATCATTCCGATTGAAGTCGTCG
>NZ_LAJY01000347.1 GCF_000963705.1 Elstera litoralis
CAGCCGGACCTGTTTCGTGCCCCGCCGCCCCCCGATCCGGAGGCCGCCGAGCTTGCCCGCGCCCGGCCTATTCTGTGTGAGATGTTGTCACCATCGCCTGTCGCGGTTGACGAATTGCTGCGGCGGTGTCAATTCTCCCTGCTGTCGTGCAAACCATTCTTCTGGAATTGGAGCTTGCAGGGCGGCTGGAACGCCACCCCGGCGGGCAAGTTGCCCTGCTGATGGTGCGCTAACACACGCTATCCCCGGGCCGGGAGAAGACAGGGTTCATGAACGTCGTCATCGTCGAATCGCCCGCTAAGGCCAAGACGATCAACAAATATCTCGGCTCCGACTACACAGTCATTGCCTCCTACGGCCACGTCCGCGACCTGCCGCCGAAAGACGGTTCGGTCCGCCCGGACGAGGATTTCGCGATGTCGTGGGAGGTCGAAGACCGGGGCGCGCGGCAGGTGTCCGAAATCGCCAAGGCGGTGAAGGGCTCAACCCGCGTCTTCCTCGCAACCGATCCGGATCGCGAAGGCGAGGCGATTTCCTGGCACGTGCTGCAATGCCTGCAAGACCGCAAAGTGCTGAAGGGCGTCGAAGTGAAGCGCGTGGTGTTCCACGAGATCACCAAGGCCGCCGTGCTGCACGCCGTTGCCAATCCGCGCGACATTAATCAAGAGCTGGTAGACGCCTACCTTGCGCGCCGGGCACTCGATTATCTCGTCGGCTTCACCCTCTCGCCCGTGCTGTGGCGCAAGCTGCCGGGCAGCCGTTCGGCGGGGCGCGTGCAGTCGGTGGCGCTGCGCTTGATTTGCGAGCGCGAATCCGAAATCGAAATCTTCAAGTCCGATGAATATTGGTCGGTTGATATCGACTTCCTCACCGCCAAAAGCGAAAATTTCACCGCGCGCCTGACCCATCTGAACGGCAAGAAGCTGGATAAGCTCAGCTTGGGCGAAAAGGGGGCCGCCGATGCCGCCGTCGCCGTGGTCAATGCCGCGCAGTTTCGCGTCGCCTCGGTCGAGAAGAAGCAGAGCAAGCGCCACCCGGCACCGCCCTTCACCACCTCGACGCTGCAACAGGAAGCCAGCCGCAAGCTTGGCTTCGGTGCCCAGCAGACGATGCGTGTCGCGCAAAAGCTCTATGAAGGCATCGAGCTTGGCGGCGAGACGGTCGGTCTCATCTCCTATATGCGAACCGATAGCGTCACCCTGTCTGGCGAAGCCATCGGCGGTTGCCGCCGCCTGATCGGCCAGGATTATGGCGATACCTACCTGCCGAGCAGCCCGCGCGCCTATAAATCGAAAGCGGCGAATGCCCAGGAAGCCCATGAGGCAATCCGCCCGACGGATCTGTTCCGCCGCCCGAAGGATATGGCCCGCTACCTCGATCAAGACCAAGCGCGGCTCTACGAGCTGATCTGGAAGCGCACCATCGCCTGCCAAATGGAAAGCGCGGTGCTGGATCAAGTCGCCGCCGATCTGAAGGCCCATGATGGTTCGGCCCAGGCGCGGGCGAATGGTTCGACGATCCTGTTCGACGGCTTCCTAAAACTCTATCTCGAAGGCCGCGACGACGCCGAGGATGAGGAAAGCGGCATGCTGCCGCCGCTCACCGAGGGCGATGGCGTGAAGCGGCTCGACACGCGCCCCGAGCAGCATTTCACCCAGCCGCCGCCGCGCTACAGCGAAGCGAGCCTCGTGAAAAAGCTGGAAGAGCTTGGCATTGGGCGGCCCTCGACCTATGCCTCGATCATCCAAGTGTTGCAGGACCGCAATTATGTAGTGCTGGAGCAAAAGCGCTTCGTGCCGGAAGATCGCGGGCGACTGGTGACGACCTTCCTCGCCTCCTTCTTCGACCGCTACGTTGAATATGATTTTACCGCCAATCTCGAAAGCCAGCTCGACGATATTTCGGCAGGGCGGATCGATTGGCGCGCGGTGCTGCGGGCGTTTTGGGAGCCCTTCATTAAAGCGGTGGACGGCACCAAAGATCTGACCATCACTCAGGTCATCGATACGCTCGATGCCGCCCTGGGCGACCATTTCTTCCCCGATCGCGGTGACGGCAAGAACCCGCGCGCCTGCCCCGCCTGCACCGAGGGCCGCTTGGGCCTTCGCCTTGGGCGCACGGGCGGCTTCATCGGTTGCTCGAACTATCCCGAATGCCGCTACACCCGCGCGCTGGCCATTGACGGCGGCGACGGCGAGGCCGATGGCGAGTTGGCCGGGCCGAAGCTGCTGGGGGACGATCCCGCCACGGGCCTGCCGATCACCTTGCGCAAAGGCCCCTACGGCGTCTATGTGCAGTTGGGCGAGGGCGATAAGGAGAATAAGCCAAAACGCGCCTCGCTCCCCGCAGGCGTAAAGCCTGCCGATGTGGACTTGGACCGCGCGATTTCGATGCTAGCGCTGCCGCGCACCATCGGCAAACACCCGGAAACCGGGGACGAGATGACTGCCGGAATCGGGCGCTTCGGCCCCTATATCAAACACGGCAAAGCCTATACCTCGCTCCCCAAAGGCGAGGACGTGCTGACGATCGGCCTCAACCGAGCGGTCGTCGTGTTGGCAGAAGCCGCCGAGCGGGCGAAGAACCGCGCGGTGAAAGACCCCGGCAAGCCGCTCGGCCCCCATCCCGGCGGCATCGGCGATATCGCCTTGCACGACGGCAAATACGGCCCCTATGTAGAAGTCAACGGCGTCCGCCAGACGGTGCCGAAGAATATCGACCCGGCTACCCTGACCGCCGATCAAGCGGCAGCCCTGCTCGCGCCCAAGCTGCTCGAAGCCGAGAAAAACGGGAAGAGCAAGGCCAAGCCGAAAGCGAAGGCCGCGACCGCGAGCAAAGCAAAGGCTCCCGCTAAGACGGCGGCGAAAGCCCCTGCGAAGGCTAAGGCTCCCGCCGCGAAGAAAACCACGAAGGCCGCGACCGCCGATGACGGCGACGCGCCTGCGAAAACGACACCAACCCGCGCGCGCCGGACCAAACCCGCGCCCGTGGCCGAGTAGGATATTGTGATCCCCCATCCCCCCAAGAAGAAAACCGCCGCGCCTTTTCCGACGCGCGAGCAAGTGATTGAGTTTCTGAAAGAAAAATCCCGACGCAGGCCGCCGCCAGATCGCCCGCGCCTTCAATATCGTCGGCGACGAGCGCATTCAGCTTAAAATTCTGCTGAAGCAGATGGACCGCGACGGCCAGATCGAAGGCGGCTTGCGCCGCATGGAGCCGCTCGCCGCCGTGGCTGTCATTCAGGTGCGCTCGCTCACCCTCGACGGTGAGCCGATTGCCGAACCCGTGGGCTGGAGCCGCAACGAGCCGCCGCCAAAGATCTTCATCGCCGATAACGGTAAGATCGGCGCGGTCGGCCTCGGGGATCGGCTGCTGGCGAAGCTGGAGCGCGAGGGGCGGGATTATCTCGCCTTCCCCATCCGCCGCCTCACCTTCAGCCCGCAAACCGTGGTTGGCGTGTTCGAGAAAACCCCCACGGGCGGCTTCATCAAACCCGCCGATAAGCGTGACCGCGAAGAATATCGCGTCGCCCGCGCCGATGTCGGTGATGCCCGCTCCGGCGAACTCGTGAAAGCCGAGCTTATTCCCCAGCGCGGCACCGGCGAGAAGCGCGTGCAGATCACCGAGCGCTTGGGCATTTTCGGCGAACCGCGCACCTTCAGCATGGCCGCGATTGCCGCCGCCGATATTCCGCTGGACCAGCCAGAGGGCGCGCAGAAAGAAGCCGACGCCGCCGTTCCCGAGACCCTGGGCGACCGGGCCGATCTGCGCGCCATTCCGCTCGTCACCATCGACGGCAGCGACGCCCGCGATTTTGACGATGCGGTGTTCGCCGAAACCGATACCGACCCGGACAATAAGGGTGGCTGGCATCTGCTGGTGGCCATTGCCGACGTGGCGCATTATGTGCAGCCCGGCTCGGCGCTCGATATTTCGGCGCGGGATCGCGGCAATTCGGTCTATTTCCCCGACCGCGTCGTACCGATGCTCCCCGAAGCGCTCTCGAACGGGCTCTGTTCGCTGCGTCCCGACGAGGATCGCGCCTGTTTGGCCGTCCATATCTGGATCGACGCCAAGGGCCGCAAGCTCTCGCACCGTTTCGTGCGCGGGCTGATGTGCTCCAAAGCGCGCATGACCTATGAGCAGGTTCAAGCGGCGATGGATGGGCATGCAGAGGACCTAACCGCCCCACTCCTGGAGCCGGTCATTCAGCCGCTCTACGGAGCCTTTCGCGCGCTGCTGACCGCCCGCAACGAGCGCGGCACGCTGGAACTCGATATTCCCGAGCGGGTCGTTTCGGTGGATCGCGACACCGGGGCGGTGCTCAGCATCGCGCCGCGTGCCCGGCTGGATAGTCATAAGCTCATCGAAGAATTCATGGTTCTGGCCAATGTCTGCGCGGCGGAAAGCCTGGAGCAGGCCCAGCAGCCGTGCGTCTACCGCATCCACGATCAGCCCTCAATAGAGAAGCTAACGTCCCTACGCGACTTCCTCAAAACCCTGGAACTGCCGCTGGCCAAGGGCCAAGTACTGATGCCGAAGCATTTTTCGGCGCTGCTCGATAAGGCCGCCAACACGCCTTATACACAGATGGTCAGCACGATGGTCCTGCGCAGCCAAGCGCAAGCCTGCTACAGCATGGAAAATATCGGCCATTTCGGGCTTGCCCTGCGCCGCTATGCCCATTTCACCTCGCCCATCCGCCGCTATGCCGATCTCTTGGTTCATCGTGCCCTAATTCGCGGGCTGCATCTGCCGGGCGAGGGTGCCTTGCCCGAAGGGCAGGATTTGGAGGCGCTGGAGAAGATCTGCGACCATATCACGATGACCGAGCGCCGCGCCGCCGCCGCCGAACGGGAAGTGCAAGACCGCTATACGGCGGCCTATTTGGCCGGGCGGCAGGGCGAAATTTTCCCAGGGCGCATTACCGGCGTTACCCGTTTCGGCCTGTTCGTGCAGTTGCAGGAAACCGGGGCCGATGGGCTTATTCCGATTCGAACGCTGCCGTCCGACTTTTATCACCACGACGAAAAAGCCCACGCGCTGATTGGCGACCGCAATCATCGCATTTTCCGCCTGGGCCAAATCCTCTCGGTGCAATTGGTCGATGCCGATCTGGTTACAGGTGGCGTGGTTCTTGCTTTGGTTGAGGGCGAAGGGCCTGCGGAGGGGCAAACCGTGCCGGGGAGCCCTCAGCGGAAACCCGCGCGGGGCCGTCCGCCCGGCTTAAAACCGGCGGCCGCCCGCCCGGCACGCCGGGGTGGTGCGCCAGAAACGCGGAAGAAGCGGCGCACTTAGTCTGCTAGGGTCCGGTGCCCTTAACGGAGTTCAGAAGACGATGACCGAGCAGTTTGGCACTGAAATGGCTGTGGAGCGCCGGTCGATCCTGTCGGCGATGCTGAAAGGCGCAAAGCGCTGCTGCCCGAACTGCGGCGAGCGGCGCTTGTTCACTAGCTTTGTGAAAATCGCCCCCACCTGTACCCACTGTGGGATAAAATTTTCCGACTATCGCGCCGACGATGGACCCGCCTATTTCACCATTTTCGTCGTCGGGCACATCATCATTCCGGCCATGCTGGTGGTGGAACAGGCCTATTCGCCGCCGAATTGGGTGCATATGGCGCTGTGGTTGCCGTTGACGGTTTTGCTCAGCCTCGCCTTTCTGCCGCTCATCAAGGGCGCGGTTGTCGGGCTGCAATGGGCCTTGGATGTTAAGAGCGACGACCAAAGATAATCTGAGTTCGGGCATAGGGACCCTGCCGCTTTCCTCGCGAAGCGCAGGGCGGATGGTAGTTACGGCGATGAGTATGGTGCTGACACAGACCCTGCGGCTTTGTCTCGGAACGGCCTTTTTAATGGTCGGCGGGTGCGGCGCGGGTGCGACTGACGGAACGATGGCCCCGACGACGAACGTTCTAGGGGCCTTGAGCCGCGTCACGCCGGTTGGGCTCTTCGGCGCATCGACCGACGAGAAAACCGCCGCCGACGCGCAAGGGGTTCCCGTTCGGGATATGGAAGAGGTTCTGACCTTTGTCTATAAGAGCGTTAACAGCAATTACGTCGACCGCGCGCCGCTCAAGCCGCTTGTCGTCGCCGGACTGAGCGGCCTGTCGCGGCTTGATGCCAAAATCGCCGTGCAGGATCAGGGCAGCAGCCTGCGCCTAACCTATGACGGCAAGCCGATTGCCCAGCTCGACCCGCCGAGCAATACCGAAAGCCCGAGCGGTTGGAGCCGCGTGGCGGCAACCGGAACGGCCCTGGCCGAATCGGCGTCCCCCGCCCTGCGCGGGATTGAGACCGACGATATCATCAGCGCCCTGCTGAACCCGGCGCTCGGCGCGCTCGATCCCTACACGCGCTACCTGTCGCCCGCGCAAGCCCGCGATGAGAAGGCCAGCCGCAGCGGCTTCGGCGGCGTTGGCGTAACTCTCGATACTGAGCAAATCGGCGTTATCCGCACGGTGTTGGACGATACGCCCGCCGCAAAGGCCGGGCTCGTGCCGGGGGACCGGCTCACGAGTGTCGGCGATAAGCCCGTTCAGCCCCTCACCCAAAATCAATTGATCGCCCTTTTGCGCGGCGAGATCGGCGCGCCGGTGACGCTGACGATCCAGCGCGGCGAGGCACCGGCCTTCACGCGCACGCTGAAGCGCATGAAAATCTACCAAACCACCGTGCGCGGCCAGCGCGACGATGCGGGCATCGCCGTTGTTAAACTGTCGGGCTTTAATGATGGCACACTTGATGCCTTCAAAGCCCAGATGCGCAAACTAACCGATGCCGGGCCGGTGCGCGGGATGGTGCTCGATCTGCGCGATAATCCGGGCGGCATTTTCCGCACCGCGCTCGATATTGCCGATCTCTTCCTCAGCGACGGCCCGATTATGACGGTGCGCGACCGGCGCGGGATCGTGAGCGAAAGCGTGGCCAGCGCGGGCGACGAGGTGCTGCCGAGCAAAGTGCCGCTGGTCCTACTGACCAACGGGCAAACCGCCTCGGCCTCGGAAGTCTTGGCCGCCGCTCTACAAGACCGGGGTCGCGCGGTGGTGGTTGGCTCCCGCTCTTTCGGCAAGGGCTTAGTGCAGACCGTCTACGAAGATTTACCCAATAAGGGCGAGTTTATTATGACGACGATGCGCCTGCACTCGCCGCTGGGCTATTCCCTACATAAATACGGCGTGGTGCCGACCGTCTGCACCTCGCGACAAGCCGATGCGCCGACAAGTGCCGCCCAGATTACCGCCGATATGCGCACGCCGGATTTCCACCCGGAAGACGTGCTGCAAGCCCGCCGCACGGTCGATAAAGCCACCGAAGCCGCCCGCGAAACCCTGGTCGGCCTCTGCCCGCCGCTCACCAAGCCGCGCACCAATGATGTCGATATGGCGGTCGCCGAATCGCTTCTCGCCGATCCCGGCCTTTACGCCCGGGCGCTCCCCGCGCCGACGATTGCGCGCAAACCCTAGCAGGTTCGTGCTTGCATCGCCGATCTTTCTGGCTATACTCCGCGCTCCCTTGGGGTCCTGCCCCT
Source organism: Elstera litoralis (assembly GCF_000963705.1). GTDB lineage: Bacteria > Pseudomonadota > Alphaproteobacteria > Elsterales > Elsteraceae > Elstera > Elstera litoralis. The sequence goes on from NZ_LAJY01000347.1 coordinate 7,532, forward strand.
TGGGACTAACCGCGCCTAGGCAGACGGACAGCCTGGCCGGTTGGTTCATATTCCCCCGAATGGAGGCCCAAATGTCCAAAATGAAGACGAAAAGCAGTGCCAAGAAGCGCTTCAGCTTCACGGCCAGCGGTAAGGTTAAGTTTGGTGTTGCCGGCAAGCGCCACGGCATGAGCAAGCGTCCTAAAAAGATGATTCGCCAAGCCCGCCGGACCGAGATCATGTGCGAAAGCGATCGCGGTCTCGTTCTCAAGTACATGCCGTACAACCGCTAATCGAACCCTGGGATTTTAGAAAATGGCACGTGTTAAGCGGGGCGTAACGTCCCATGCCCGTCACAAAAAGATTCTTGGTCTTGCCAAGGGT
>NZ_LAJY01000348.1 GCF_000963705.1 Elstera litoralis
TTGAAACATATTTTTGTTCCCGTTATAGTCTGGGCTAGGGCATCCCCTGGCCGATCAAGCCTTGGCCTAGCCTGCGTTGCATCGCCGTGATGGCTGTGAAATAACCGGGAGGCACTCGTCATGACCGTCGCGCAACTGCGCCTTATCGATAAAGATAGCATGGATAAGAACAAGGCTTTGGAAGCCGCCCTCGGGCAAATCGAACGGGCCTTTGGTAAAGGCTCGATTATGAAACTGGGTCAGCGCGACGCTTCGGTTGAGACCGAGGTGATCTCGACCGGCTCCTTGGGGCTCGATATCGCCCTTGGGATCGGCGGGTTGCCGCGCGGCCGCATTATCGAAATCTACGGGCCGGAAAGCTCGGGGAAAACCACGCTTGCGCTGCACGTGATCGCTGAAGCGCAAAAGGCGGGCGGCACCTGCGCCTTCGTCGATGCCGAACACGCGCTCGACCCAAGCTATGCGCGCAAGCTTGGCGTCAATATCGATGAGTTGCTGATCTCGCAGCCCGACGCGGGGGAGCAGGCGCTGGAAATTACCGATACGCTCGTTCGCTCCGGCGCGATTGACGTGCTGGTCATCGATAGCGTCGCCGCCCTCGTGCCGCGCGCCGAGCTTGAAGGTGAAATGGGCGACACCCACGTCGGTTTGCAGGCGCGCCTGATGAGCCAGGCGCTGCGCAAGCTGACGGGCACCATTTCGAAATCGCGCTGCATGGTGATCTTCATCAATCAGATCCGCCAGAAAATCGGCGTGATGTTCGGAAATCCCGAAACCACGACGGGCGGCAACGCGCTGAAATTCTACGCCTCGATTCGCCTCGATATTCGCCGCATCGGCGCGATTAAGGACCGGGAAACCGCGACGGGGAATCAAACCCGCGTGAAAGTGGTGAAGAATAAGATGGCGCCGCCGTTCCGCGTCGTCGAGTTCGATATCATGTACGGCGAAGGCATTTCGAAGGTCGGTGAGTTGATCGATCTTGGGGTGAAGGCCGGGGTTGTCGAAAAATCGGGGGCTTGGTTCTCCCACGAGGGTCAACGCGTCGGCCAAGGGCGCGAGAACGCCAAGGTCTTTATGCGGGAAAACCCGGCGATTGCCGATAAGGTCGAGCAGACTATTCGCGACAACGCCAAGGGCGTCGCCGACGCAATGATGGGCGCGCCCGAGACGGCGGGCGATTAAGGGAGGGGCGGTGGTTGGGAAAGCTCAAGTCGCCGCCGTTCCGTCACTAGCATGGACAAGGCCGCCTTGGCCGGGCTACAACGCAAGACCCTGCGTGTGAGTGAGAACGGAACGGCGCGTTAAGCCCTGGACCGTCAACGGGAAGGCCATGCAAAGCACTAACGAAGTTCGCGCTAAATTTCTCTCCTATTTCGGCAGCCAAGGGCATGCGGTCGTGGAGTCCAGTCCGCTGGTGCCACGGAACGATCCGACATTGCTATTTGCCAGTGCCGGGATGGTGCAGTTCAAGAATCTGTTCACCGGAACGGAAAAGCGCGATTACGTGCGCGCCACTACCGCGCAGAAATGCCTGCGGGCGGGCGGTAAGCATAATGATTTGGAGAATGTGGGCTATACGGCCCGGCACCATACGTTCTTCGAAATGCTGGGCAATTTCTCGTTCGGCGATTACTTCAAAGAGCGCGCCATTGAACTCGCCTGGAACACGGTCACGCGCGAGTTTGGGCTCGACGCCAAGCGCCTGCTCGTCACCGTTTACCATGATGACGACGAGGCCCACGGTCTGTGGAAGAAGATTGCCGGCCTCAGCGATGATCGGATCATCCGCATCGCCACCAGCGATAATTTCTGGTCGGCGGGCGATACCGGCCCCTGCGGCCCTTGCTCGGAAATCTTCTTCGATCATGGCGATAAGGTGTGGGGTGGCCCACCCGGCAGCGCCGATCAGGATGGCGACCGTTTCATCGAAATCTGGAACCTCGTGTTCATGCAGTTCGAGCAGCAGGGCGATGGCACGCGCCTGCCGCTGCCGCGCCCGTCGATCGATACGGGTATGGGGCTGGAACGCGTGACGGCGGTGCTCCAGGGCAAGCACGATAATTACGATATTGACCTGATGCGCGCGCTAATCGAGGCCTCGGCCCATGCCGCCAACTCCGATCCGGACGGCCCGCATAAAATCTCGCACCGGGTGATCGCCGACCATTTGCGCGCGTCCTGCTTCCTGATGGCCGATGGCGTGCTGCCGTCGAACGAGGGGCGGGGCTATGTGCTGCGCCGCATCATGCGCCGAGCGATGCGCCACGCGCACATGATCGGCTGCCGCGACCCGCACCTATGGCGGCTGGTTCCGGCGCTGCAAAAGCAGATGGGCGACCATTACCCCGAACTCAATCGCGCCAGCGCGCTGATGACCGAAACCTTGAAGTTGGAAGAAACCCGCTTCAAGGCGATGTTGGAGCGCGGTCTGAAACTGCTGGAAGATGAAACCCATAAGCTCGGCGAGGGCCAGGCGCTCGCGGGCGATGTGGCGTTCACGCTCTATGATACGTTCGGCTTCCCGCTCGATCTAACCCAAGACGTGCTAAGGGGCCAGGGCCGAACGGTCGATACGCTCGGCTTTGAAGCCTCGATGCAGGCCCAGCGCGCCAAGGCGCGGGCGGCATGGTCCGGCTCGGGGGAAGCGGCTACCGATAAGCTTTGGTTCGAGTTGCGCGATGCCCACGGTGCCACCGATTTTCTCGGTTATTCCACCGATTCGGCGGAAGCGCAGGTGCTGGCGATCATCGCCGAGGGGGCTCCCGTGCAAACGGCGGCCCAGGGCAGCAGCGTTGCCGTGATCGTCAATCAAACGCCCTTCTATGGTGAATCCGGCGGCCAGCAGGGCGACCAAGGCGTTATCGAAACCCCGGCGGGCGTGCGCGTGCGCATTAGCGATACGCAAAAGCGCGTCGGTGATTTGTGGGTTCACCTCGGCACGGTCGACGCCGGAAGCCTTTCGGTGGGCGATGGTGTAACCCTGACGGTCGCGGCGGAACGCCGGGCGCAACTGCGCGCCAATCATTCCGCCACGCATTTGCTGCACGAGGCCTTACGCCGTCGCTTGGGCGATCACGTTACGCAAAAGGGCTCCTTGGTTGCGGCCGAGCGCCTGCGGTTCGATATCAGCCACCCGAAGCCCTTGTCGGCGGAGGAAGTGCAGGATGTCGAGCGCGAGGTCAACGCCCGCATTCGTCTAAATACCGATGTGAATACCCGCCTGATGACACCCGATGACGCGGTTGCCGAAGGCGCGTTGGCGCTATTCGGCGAAAAATATGGCGATGAAGTCCGCGTTGTCACGATGGGGGCGGATAGCGTGCGCTTCTCGGTCGAACTCTGCGGCGGCACGCATGTGCGGCGCACGGGCGATATCGGCGCGTTCAAAATTGTCGGCGAAAAACGCGGTTGCGGCGGGTGTCCGCCGGATCGAGGCGATTACGGGTCAAGCCGTGCTCGATCATCTCGCCCAGCAAGAAGCGACCTTGGCGGCGGCAGCCGGGAGTTTGAAAACCACGGCGACCGAGCTTCCGGCCCGCGTTGCCGCCTTGGTCGACGAGCGGCGGCGCTTGGAGCGGGAACTGTTGGAAGCGCGTAAAGCGCTGGCCACGGGCGGTTCGGGCGCGGCGGCGGCGGTTGAAACCGTCGCGGGGATTGCCTTTGTCGCCCGCCGAGCCGATGGCGTTCCGGCGCGCGAGTTGAAAGGCATGGTCGATCAACTGAAGCAGGATATGACCGATGGCGTCGTTGTCGTCGCGGCGGCGGACGAGGGGAAGGTCTCTTTGGTCATCGGCGTCACTGAAGCCCTATCGAAGCGCCTGAGTGCGGTCGATCTGGTTCGGGTTGGCGCGGAAGCTCTGGGCGGTAAGGGTGGCGGCGGCCGTCCCGATATGGCGCAAGCGGGCGGGGCGGACCCTGCGCTGATCGAGGCGGCTTTTGCTGCGGTGCGGAATCATCTAGCTTCGGTGCCGGTCGCCTGATACCGAACAAAAAAGGGGGAGGATGGTTGCCATCCTCCCCCTTTGTTCTGAAGCGCTGCAACCAGAAGCGGCCTAGGGATTACCCTTCAGCCGAAAGCTCGCGGATCGCCTGAAGCTGATTGAAGATTTGCGAGACGGGCAGGGCGCTGAGGCTGCTGGAGAGATTATTCAGGCTGGCCGCCAAATTGCGGGTTTCTTCTTCCATTCGGGCCGATGCTTCGCGCAACCGTGCGGCACCTTGCCGCATGGCTTGAGTCGAAGCCGCTGAGGCGGCAGCGGAGGCGCGCAGCCGCGCAATCGTCGCTGAAAGATTGACGCGGCGATGATGAATCGGGTCGTTATTGTCGTTGGCAACGATACGCTTCAGTCGAAAATCGACCTTAATGATTGCAGCGCTCATCGTCTTGTTCCACTTCTTTTGTAAAACGGCCCGACGAAGGGAGGAGAACTGAGTTAAAGGTCGCTGCAAATGCGAAGCAGAGCAAGAGAAAAATTTACCCTTTTTTTTAGATTAATTTATTTTCCTTTAAGTTCAGGGGCTTTGGGAAAGATAACAGAAAATCGTGTGAAGATAAGTCAGTTAGCGCCTGCAACATAAAGACTCTCGGCGAAATGACCGGGGCTGTCAACCGAACGCACTCGAGGGAGGGGAAAATGTTCAGCTTAATGACACCGCAGTTGGTGGTGATGGGCGGTGGCACACGCAAGGAAACCGCGACGTTACTGGCCCGACTGGGGATTCGCCACCCGCTGATTGTGACCGATAAGTTTCTGGTTCAGACCGGCGTTGTTGGGGAGATCGCAGCGGCGCTGCGCGCGGCGGGTCTCACGGTGGGGATTTTCGACGAAACGGTGCCCGACCCGACGGTCAGCGTCATCGAAGCGGGCGTTGCACGGCTCAAAACCGAGGCGTTCGATGGGCTTCTGGCCATCGGCGGCGGTAGCCCGATGGATACGGCAAAAGCGATGGCGGTTTTGGCCAAAGGCGGCGGCGCGATGCGCGATTATAAGGTGCCTGCCAGCGCCGATCAGGCCGATTTGCCGGTGATCTGCATTCCCACGACCGCCGGAACGGGGTCGGAAGTCACGCGGTTTGCGGTGATTACCGACGAAGCGACCGACGAGAAAATGCTCATCATGGGCCTTGCGTGCCTGCCGCGCGCCGCCATCGTCGATTACGAGCTGACGTTGACGAAACCGCTGCGCCTCACCGCCGATACCGGCATCGATGCGCTCACCCACGCCATTGAAGCCTATGTGAGCCGCAAGGCCACCCCGCTCAGCGATGTTTATGCGCTGGAAGCGATGCGGCTGATTTATCCCAATCTGCGCACGGCGTGCTTCGAGCCCGGCAATCATGTGGCGCGCGAAGCGATGATGCGCGGGGCGACTTTGGCGGGCTTAGCCTTCTCCAATGCGTCGGTGGCGCTGGTCCACGGTATGAGCCGCCCGATTGGGGCCTTCTTCCACGTGCCGCACGGGCTGTCGAACGCTATGCTGCTGCCTGCCGTCACCGCCTTTTCGGCCCCGGCGGCGCTGGAACGCTATGCAACGGTGGCGCGCACCCTCGGGCTGGCCTCGGCAGAGGAAGGCGACCAGGCGGCGGTCTCGGCGCTTCTCGGCGCGCTGAGCGCCCTTAACCGCGATCTGACGGTGCCGACGCCCGAGGCCTATGGCATCGATGAGGCGCGCTATCTGGGCCTCATGGAACGGATGGCGGAACAGGCGCTGGCCTCGGGCTCGCCGGGCAATAATCCGCGCGTGCCCACCGTGGATGAAATCGTGACGCTGTACCGCGCGGCGTATCGCTAACCCAGAAACGCTTCGATCTGAGGGCGCGTGGCGAAACTGGGCTGCGCGCCCTCGGTCAGGCAGGCGAGGGTTCCGGCGGCAAGGGCAAAGCGCAGGGCTTCGGGCGGGTGTAGCCCGTGGCTAAGGGCGGCCACCAGCGCGCCGACGCTGGCATCGCCCGCCCCCGTGGTATCGATGGGCGTGATGTGAACCGCGGGGATCGAAAAGAGATGCGTCCCGAACCGGGCAATCGCGCCGTCGCCGCCCAAGGTGATGACGATATCGCCCGGCCAGTCCCGCAGCGATTCTTCGGGCAGTGCCGCACCGGTGAGAGCGGCGGCTTCCCCCTCATTCACGACGAGTAGGTCGATCAGATCGACGAGATCGGTTGGCAAATCGGGGGGGACCGGGGCCAGATTCCAGACCACGCGCGCGCCATTGCTCTTAGCGGTGCGGGCCGCGCGGAGGGCTTCGGCAAAGGCAAGCTCGCCCTGCAACAGCAGAATATCATCGTCCCCGAGCGGCGGGAGCCAGTCGGCGGAAACCGCGCCATTCGCCCCCGGTGCTACGAGAATCTGATTTTCGGCGGTTTGCGTATCGACCGCGATCAGGGCGATCCCGGTGGCGATGCCGGGCAAGATGCACACGCCGTTGAGATCAACCCCACCCGCCCGCAAGAGCGCCAAGGCGGGATCGGCAAAACTATCGCTCCCCACGGCCCCGAACAGCCGCACGGCCCCGCCCGCGCGCTGGGCGGCCAGCGCCTGATTAGCGCCTTTCCCGCCCGGATGAGCGGCAAAGGCGCCACCAAGCACGGTTTCGCCCGGCGCGGGCAGATGGGGCGCACGGATCACGAGATCAAGGTTGATTGAGCCGAAAACGGTAATCATCGTGGAGGGCCTATTTATAGCGCAATAGACGGTCGCACAGGCGGGCGAAGAACCCGTCGGCGTCGATCTCGGTCAGCACGAGGGCTTGCGGCAGCGGCGGTTTGGCCACGCTCCACCAGTCGGCGGTCAGGCGGCCTTCGGGCCGGCAGCACATCGACGCCCACGCCGCCGCGTGGCCGCGCATC
>NZ_LAJY01000349.1 GCF_000963705.1 Elstera litoralis
CGCGCGCTCCCTGTGGTCGAGGCGACGGGCGGCCAGGTCTTACCGGGGGTCGGCGTGCGCGCTCAGGTGGAGGGGGATCAGGTCGACATCACCTCCCCCCGCTATGCCGAAGCGCAAGAATGGCTCTCCCCCGCCCTGAGCGCCACGATTGCCGCTCTGGAAACCGAGGGGAAGACGGTGGTCGTCGTCAGCCGCAACGCCCGCGTGATCGGCGTTATCGCGCTGCGGGACGAGCCGCGCGCGGACGCCAAGGCGGCGCTTGCGGCGCTAACGGCGCTCGGCATCCGAACCCTCATGCTGACCGGGGACAATGCCCGCACGGCGGCGGCGATTGGCGCGGCCTTGGGCGTCGAGGCGCGCGGCGATCTGCTGCCTGCCGATAAGCTTGCCGCCATCGAAGCCCTGCGCCACGGCGGCACAGTGGCAATGGTCGGCGACGGCATCAACGACGCCCCCGCACTCGCCCGGGCCGATATCGGCATTGCGATGGGCAAGGGCACCGATATTGCCTTGGAAACGGCGGATGCGGCCCTGCTGCACGGCCGGATCGGCGGTCTCGTCTCGATGGTCACGCTCTCGCGCGCTACCCTGCGCATCATCCGGCAGAATGTGATCGTCGCCCTGGGGCTCAAGGCGATCTTTCTAGTCACGACGCTGCTCGGCGAAACCGGCCTGTGGATGGCGGTCTTGGCCGATACCGGCGGCACCGTTCTCGTTACCCTCAATGCGCTGCGGTTGCTGCGTTATCGGGGGTAGGCGCGTCGGTTAATGGGTCCGCACTTTATCCATGAAGCGGGCGAGGCTGTCCTGAATGGTGCTTGAAATCGTCTCAAGCTCCTTCGATATGTCGAGAACTTGGGCGGCAATCGTGCCGCTGTCGTCGGCGGCATGGGCGACGCCCTCCACGGTATCCGAAACCGCCTGAGCCCCGCCCGCCACATGCTGAATACTCACGGCAATATGGTCGGTGGCCGCCTTCTGATGCACGAGGGCCGCCGCCGACTGGGCGATGACGGTTTCCATCTGGTCCATCATTGCCCGCACGATAGCGATGGTATCGACTGTGGCGGTGGATTCGGTTTGAATATTGGTCACTTGGCGGGCGATGTCGCTGGTCGCCCCGGCGGTCTGATTAGCGAGGGTCTTGACCTCCCCGGCGACGACGGCAAAACCTTTCCCGGCCTCCCCGGCCCGCGCTGCTTCGATAGTGGCATTCAGCGCCAGCAGATTGGTTTGACTGGCGATCGATTGGATCAGCGTCACCACGTCGCCAATACGCCCGGCGGCCCCTTGGAGGCCCGTCACTGTGGTGGCGGTATGCTCGAATTTCTCGACCGTCGCTCGGGCAATGTGCGAGGTTTGCTCGGCCTGAGTGGTAATATCCCGGACGGCGGTCGAAAGATCGTCCGCCGCTTGCGCGACCGCCTGCACGCCCGCGAGCGACTGGCGCGAGGCGCTGGCGAGCGTCATCGAGCGTTGGCACGCCTCTTCGGCACTGTCGAACATCCGCTGGGCGCTATCGTGCATGCGCGTCGCCATCCCGGCCAGCGTGGCGAGGACCGACCGGCTGGTTGCGCCGAACTCATGCACGGCATCTTCCAGATTTTGTTGACGCTCCTCCTGGGCCAAGCGCTCTTGCTGCTGCTGAGCGGCGAGCGTTGCCGCATCGCCCAAGCCGGTTTGGAACAGGCGGACGGTCGCCGTCATCCAGGGCGTCGTGCGCTTGCGCCCCGACAGGCTGGCGACGGCCTCCCGCATATCCGCCGCAAGCCGGTTTTCCCAGCGGGCGGTGCGGGTGAGCCGGTGGCGGGTGAGCGCGCAATCGATGCGCAGCGCCCACCCCGCCTCCGGGATAAGGCTGCGGATGGGGGCATTGAACTCGGCCCACGCCTCCTGGCGCTTCACCTTGCAGAGCGCGTGCAGGTCGGCCGCCAGCGCGTCTTCCACCTGCTTGAGCCCGTCGATCCGCTGGGTGGCTTGGTCGTACCAGGCGCGGCCGTCGATCCCATCCAGCGGGCCGGTCATGCCGTTGGCGCTGGCGAGGTGGCGCATGCGCTCGAAGGTGGCGGTTTTCGGCCCGGAGAAGACCTGCCGGGCGCGTTCGGCCTGAGTGGGCGTTGCATACTCCGCGAAAATTCGAAAAGAACGCGCCTGTGCGGCGATCAAATCCAGGAACCGCCGATGCTGGGCGGCGTCGAAGATCCCTGCCGAAAAGCCCGCGCTGCCGGTCGCCCGCTCCTGGCCTGCATATTCCTTACCCTGCATAAAATTGAACAGACCGATCAACGCCCGCGAAATATCGGGATCGGCGATCACATCGAGCGCTTGCGCGACGGCGGTGAGCAGTTGGGCGATGAGGCTGGAAAAGGCGGCGGTCGCGTCGCGGGCCGTTACCGTCAACGCCTTGGCCCGTTGCCGCAACTCCGGCAATCGGTCCAGCCCGTGCAGCGCGTCGCCGACGCGCAGGAAAATGGCCGCCGGATGCGCCATTCGGTCCAGCCCATCGCATCCGACGCGCAGCGCGTGTTCCTGGGTTCGGCACAGGTCGATCTGCTGATCGATCTGCGCGGCAAACTGGCGACCATTACTGTTGAGATAAACGTTCCAACTGCCGCGCTCCTTCTGCAATTCATGGATCAAGGCGCTGATCGTCGTAATCAGGCTTGAAACGGCGGCAAGTTGATCGAGACTGCGCAGCTTGCGGTATCGGGCCGTCAGCAAAAACCGTGCGGCCGTGCGCGGATGGTTCGACCGGCGACCGACCGCCTCGGGCGGGCGGGGGGCTTCGGTGTGCCGGGCCGCATCGATCTTTGCCGTGGGGGCCGTCAGGGAAAAACCATCCCCCATGCGTCCGGCGTGCAGGGCTCCCTCGGAAGAAGAATGGGCCATTGCGTGATTCTCCATCGCTCGGTCAGTGGCGTTACAGCATAGCCCGCGCCCGCGCTGTGAGGGGGCGATAGGCTGGCGGCGGCGGCGCGCGGTGCAAGACGACCGCGCTGCCCGATAGGGAAGATGAGAATTCTGCCCAAGCTTAGGGCCCCAAGCTTAGGGCAACGAGACTATCGCCGATCCCAAACCTCCTAAGGGGAGGTTGGAGACGGTTGACGGCATCGTTTCGTGGCCCGGCGTTAGGCCACAACACACCGGCACCGGACATCGGTGTCCTGGCGCAATCGGCTTTCAACGATGGAAGCAAAAGTCGGGCCGTTCGCCGCGCGGTTTCTGGAAACTGCTAAAAATCCCCGTTAATTCCGACGGGAACGGCGGTTCATTTCGCGCCATAATCCTGGGGTTGAGCGTATAAATTGCGCATCATGATTAAGAATTGAGCAATTTTAACCCGCAATCGCGTCCCGCCTTGGGCCGCGCTCAGTGCGATCTTTCGGTCATTTTCTGATAAATGCCCACGCGTCGACGGGTTGGCCGATATTTTGCTGCTATCTCTTGCTCCTGTCGCGCCCCCGCGCCGGGCTCAAGTGTGCGGCGCGGGGGCGCTCAAAAGAGGAAAACTGCCATGACTGCCCAGGACGAACGGGAAGAAGCCGCACTTCGGCCAGGGGCGGCGGAACGGTTTTTGCGCGCGGCGCGCCTTTGCCGGATCCAAGATCTCGAACGGCTTCTGTCGGTGAGCGCCCTCTTGAAGGAGATCGGGGAGTTGATCCACGCCCTCCAGAAGGAACGCGGCGCTTCCTCGGTTTACCTCGGCTCCAACGGCACTGCCTTCGCAGCACGGCTAGCGGAGCGGGGGGCCGAAAGCCGGGCGTTGGAGCAGGTCGTTCGGGCGCGCTTGGAGACGATTCAGGGGCCGCCCGATCGGCTTCGATCCGGCGCGCAATTCTATAGCCGCCTTGCGATTGCGCTCTACGCGCTGGATGGTTTGCCCGGTTTGCGGCGGCAGATTCTCGGCCTCGCGCTCGCACCGCTGGATGCGATCAAGGCGTTCACCGATCTCATCCGCGATCTTCTGGCCGTGGTGTTCGAGGCGGCGGATGTAACGCCGGACCCGGTGATTTCCCGCGCGCTGGCCGCCCTGTTCAATCTCATTCAGGGCAAGGAGTTTGCCGGGCAGGAGCGGGCGACCGCCGGCACCGCTTTTGCGCGCGGGCATTTCGGCGATATGGATCGGCGTCAACTCCGCTCGCTGATGGCGATGCAGGAGCGCAGCTTTTACCTTTTTGCCGAATTCGCCGATATCGATCAGGCCGTGGCCTGCCGCGCCGTGCTTGCCGGGCCGAGTACCGATCTGGTGGAGCAGATGCGCCGCTTTGCCCTCGATGAGACGCGCGAGGGGCTTGTGCCGAAGAGTGTCGCCGAAACCTGGTTCGATGAAACCACCCGCCGGATCGACGCGCTGAAAGGCCTGGAAGACCGGCTGACCGCCGATCTCACTGGCCTGTGCGCGGCGAAACTCACCGAGGCGCGCGCCGATCTCGATACGGTCGGCCCGCTCGGCCCCGAGACGGTCATGCCGGTCGCCCTGCTGGTGATGGCGTCGGGCCGCCCCGAGACCGACGCCGAAACCGCCCTTGGCCTTTATACGCTGGAAGGGATTAGCCCCAAACTCACGCGCTCCATTCTGGACGTGGTGCAATCGCAATCCCGTCAGATCCAAGACGTCAGCACCCAGTTGGAAACCGCCCGAACGGCACTGGCCGAACGCAAAACCATCGATCGCGCCAAAGGCGTGCTGATGGCCAGCCGCAGCCTATCGGAAGAAAACGCCTATAAGCTGATGCGCAAGGTCGCCATGAATCAAAATAAACGCATCGTCGATGTCGCGGAAGCCATCCTCAGCACCGCCGATATCCTACACGGGCTCACTCCCGGCAATGATCCCGCCCCCTGAAGCCTACTCCGGATCGGCCTAAACGCGCGCTAGACGATCCCCGCCGACGATCCGCCGCGCGGGGGGCGTTCCTGGGCTTTTGCGGCCCGGTAGCCGCTGGCGCGGTAGAGGGCGAGCGGGTCGATAGCCCCGCCCGCGCGGTGGCGAACCTCGGCCAGCAGCGGCGATACATCGGTATTGAAGGCCTGCTTCAGAATATTATGCGCACCGAGGGCGTCGCAGGCGGTTTGGGCCTCGGTCAGGGCGGCGCGGTCGATCAGCAGCGCCTGGGCATAGCGGCGCTGCACTTCCATCGCACTATTCATCAGGCTTTCGATGGGGTCGGTGACATTATGAGATTGGTCGAGCATATAGGCGGGCGCAAAGCCGGGGGTGCCGCGCTGGGCGGCATCGACCAACTCATTGAAGATCAAGAACAGTTGGAACGGGTTGATCGACCCGCTATCCAGATCATCATCACCATATTTACTGTCGTTGAAGTGAAAGCCCGCAAGCTTACCGAAGCGCACCAGGCGCGCCACAATCATTTCGATATTGGTATTCGGCGCGTGATGGCCGAGATCGACGAGGCATTTCGCCTTCGGGCCGAGTTCCGTCGCGGCGAGGTAACTGCTGCCCCAATCGGCGATAACGGTGGCGTAAAAGGCGGGCTCGAACAGCTTATGCTCGATGAAGACCGACCAGTCTTGCGGCAGGGCGGCATAGATTTGCGCCATACTGTCGAGGTAACGGTCGAAAGCGGCGGTAAAATTCTGCTGGCCGGGGAAATTCGCCCCATCGCCAACCCAGACGGTCAGGGCGGGCGCGCCGAGCGTCTCGCCTAAGCGGATGCAGTCGATATTATGGGCGACGGCAAGGTCGCGCACGGCTTTATCGGGATGGCTGAGGCTGCCGAATTTATACGAAACCGGCTGGCCGGGCTGGTCCTGAAATGTGTTGGAGTTGACCGCATCGAACCCGAGGCCAAGGCTCGCCGCCTGCGCCTTCAGCGCGGTAGCGTCCGACGGTTTATCCCAGGGGAAATGCAGCGAGACGGTGGGGGTGGCGCGGGTGAGTTGGTGGATCGTCGCGCAATCTTCCAGCTTATCATCGAGGCCGCGCGGCTCCCCCGATCCGGCGAAACGCGCAAAGCGCGTGCCGCCGGTGCCAACGCCCCAGCTTGGCAGGGCAACGCCGAAGGCGGCGACCTGATCGGCGATGGCGTCGAGATCAATGCCGCGCCGGGCCATTTGGCGCTTCAGGGCGGCGTAATCATCTTCAAGAAAGGCAAGGCGGCGGGCGTTATCTGTGCCGATGGCGTCGGCGGAAATCCGAAAGCTCATGGGGGGTCCCCTCCTCAGCGGGTAAAGGCGGCGGCATTGCCCGCGTCGACATTTAGAATATTCCCGGTCGATTTCGCCGAGGCCCCCGTGCAGAAGAACAGCACGGCAGCGGCAATATCTTCGGGATAGACGGAGCGTTTCAGCAGACTGCGCTGGCGGTAATGATCTTCCAGCGCGTCGGTGGAGAGATTATAGGCCTCCGCCCGCTCTTGCAGCCAGGAGCCGCTCCAGATTTTCGAGCCGCGCAGCACGGCATCGGGATTGACGCTATTGACGCGGATGCCGAGCGGCGCGCCTTCCAAGGCAAGGCAGCGGGCCAAATGCAGTTCGGCAGCCTTGGCCGTGCAATAGGCCGAGGCGTTGGGCGAGGCGGCGAGGGCGTTCTTGCTGCCGATGAAAACAATGGCCCCGCCCGTTCCTTGAGTTTTCATCACCTTGAAGGCTTCGCGCGCTACCAGGAAATAGCCGGTGGCGAGCACCGAGATATTGCGGTTCCACAGATCGAGCGAGGTTTCTTCAATCGGCGCTGACGAGGCGATGCCCGCATTGGAGACCAGCAGATCGACCCCGCCGAAGGCCAAGGCCGCCGCGTCGAACCCGGCGCAAACGGAAGCTTCGTCGGTCACATCCAAGCGCACGCCCGCCACCCGGTCCTTGCCGAAGCGTTTGGCAAAATCCTGCACTGTGCTATCGAGGCTGGCGGCGTCGATATCGGCCAGCACCACGGCCGCGCCCTCGCCGAGCAGCGATTCGACCGTTGCCCGCCCGATACCCCCCGCCCCGCCGGTGACAAGGGCGATTTGTCCGGCCAAGCTTTTCGGTTTCGGCAGGCGTTGAAGCTTGGCCTCTTCGAGTAGCCAATATTCGATGTCGAAGGCTTCCTGTTCATCAAGCCCGACGTAGCGGTCGGCCCCATTGGCCCCGCGCATGACGTTGATGGCATTCACATAGAATTCCCCGGCAATGCGCGCCGTGGCCTTATCGGCGGCAAAGGTAATCATGCCGACCCCGGGTACGAGGTACACGACCGCGTTGGGATCGCGCATCTTCGGGCTGGTCGGGCGGCGGCAGCGGTCGTAATAGGCGGCATAGTCGGCGCGATAGGCTGCAACAGCGTCTTCCAGCGCGGCGAGGGTTGCGGGAAGATCGGGCGCCGTGGGATTGAAAGGAACGACCAGCGGGCGGATTTTCGTGCGCAGGAAATGGTCGGGGCAGGAGGTGCCGAGGGCGGCCAGCGCGTCCCGGTCCCGAGCACAGACGAATTCCAGCACTTCCGCGCTATCGTTGAAATGGCCTACCTTCGGCTGCGTTGCCGAGATTTTGCCGCGTAAAGCGGGCATCAGCGCGGCGGCAACGGCGCGGCGCTCTGCCTCGGGCAGGGGGGCACAGGCAGGGCCGCCGAAGGCCGCGCCGGTGATGGTGGTTGCCAGCCACTCATCGGCGCGGTTGATGATCCGCAGGGTGGTTTCGTAGCATTCCTGCGCCGTATCGCCCCAAGTGAAAACGCCGTGGCCGCCGAGCATAATGCCGCACAGCTTGGGGTTGGACCGCGCCAGCGCCTCCAGCTTCAGCCTAGGTCGAACCCCGGCCGTTGCCAGGGCAGCCAGCCGATTTCGCCACCGAAAACCGCCTCAGTCAGTTCCTCACTGCGGGCGGCGGCGGCGATAGCGATGACCGCGTCCGGGTGCATGTGATCGACATGGGCATAGGGAATATAGGCGTGCAGCGGCGTGTCGATGCTGGCGGCGCGCGGGTTGAGGTTGAAGGTGCAATGGGGCAGATAGCCGACCATTTCATCTTCATGGGCAAGGCCGCGATAGAGGGTTTTCAACTGCTGAAGCTTATCGAGATAGAGCGTGGAGAACCCATCGAGCGCCATACTGCCGAGATCGCCGCCGGAGCCCTTCACCCATAAAACCGTCACGTCCTGCCCGGTCAATGGGTCAGAATGCGTCAACTTAGCGGATGTATTGCCGCCGCCGTAATTGGTGACGCGCAGGTCCGAGCCGAGCAGATTGGAGCGGTACAGCAGCAGTTCCGGTCCAGATAGCGTGGCGGCGCGGGCAACATCCCATAAAGAGGGGATACGGGAGGGGGTGGTTGGCGTCACGGTCCGGCTCCGGAATTATTCAAAATGCGTCATTTTGGGATGAGAATCGGGTCTCATTCCCGTTTCATCGGCATGAGGCCGCAATTTTGGGGGCGCTGTCAAATGGAATAGGTAATTTTGCGTCGCAAAAGATCGCGATTGCGACGCAAATATGACGTTTTTTGCGACGCAAAAATGAACAATTACGCTTGACGGGTGATGCCTCTAAGATTTACGCCTTTCGTCACACCGGCCAGAGAGGGCCTTTTCCATGCATCAACACGAACGTCACGGACTGATCGCCGCGCTGCTGCAAAAGCAGGGAACCCTTGGGATTCAGGATCTCATGGCCCGGCTCGATGCGTCGCGGGCAACCGTGCGGCGCGATTTGCAGGAGATGGAGACGGCGGGGCTGTTGCGCCGGGTGCGCGGCGGAGCGCAGGCCTTGGGGGCGCGTCCGACGCATCTGACCGAACCGCCGTTCGATTACAACGCCACCTTGAACCGCGAAACCAAGCGCGCCATTGCCCGCCGGGCCGTGGAACTTTGCGGCGAGCGCGATTCCATTATTATCGACGGTGGCACCACTACCTTCGCCATGACGGAATTCCTCGTGCAAACCAACGTGGAGGTGCTGACCAACAGCCTTCCCATTGCCGACTTTCTGATGCGCCACGGCGAGAACCGCGTGACTTTGCCGGGCGGTGAGATTTTCCGCGAGCAGCAACTGGTGCTGAGCCCCTTCGATAATGATCTGACGCACCGTTTCTTTGCGTCAAAATTATTCATGGGGGCACAAGCGCTGACGCAGCATGGGCTGATGCAGTCGGACCCGCTGCTGATTCGCGCCGAACAGAAGCTGATCGATCAGGCCGAAAAACTCGTGGTTTTGGTCGATAGCAGCAAATTTACAGGGCGGGGCAGTCTCATTCTCTGCCCCTTATCCCGCATCGATATCGTCGTGACCGACGATGGCATCAGCGAGACCGCCACCGCGCTGCTGCGCGACGCGGGCGTGGAGTTGATGATTGTACCCCGCTGGCGAAACCGCTCAGCGGCTTAACCGACCCCCGCCTAAGCGAGCGCAAAAGAACGGCTCCGGCGGGGAAAATCATCCAAGGGAGGATGTACGCCGTGACCAAATTTCTGAAAACCGCCAGCCTTGCCGTCATCGTCGGCGTTCTGGCGATGAACTCCGCCGATGCCGCCGATAAGCTGCGCGTGGCCATGCTGGTCAAATCGCTCGGCAATGGCTTCTTTGAAGCCTGTAAGGAAGGCGGAATTGAAGCCTCGAACGAGCTTGGTAATGTCGAGTTGATCTACACCGGCCCGACGACGGCGACCGCCGAGGGGCAGATCGAACTGATGAACGCGTTGATCGCTCAGAAAGTCGATGCTATCGCCATTTCGGCGAATGATGCCAACGCCCTGGTGCCGGTGGCCAAACGCGCCGCCGAACGCGGGATTAAGGTTATTTCCTTCGATAGCGGGATCGCCAGTGGCCGTTTGCTGCAATTGAACCCGTCCAATGCGGCGCTGATTGGTCAGAAGCAAGTGCAAATGGCGTTGGATGCCGTGGGCGCGGCGGGGGGCGAAGTCGCCATTCTGTCGGCGACCGCCCAAGCGACGAACCAAAATATCTGGATCGCCGAAATGAAAAAGGAGCTGGCAAAGCCCGAATTTTCATCGCTGAAACTCGTTTCCACGGTTTATGGCGACGATCAAGCCGATAAGAGCTACCGCGAGGCCCAGGGCCTGTTCAAATCCTTCCCGAACCTGAAGGCCATCATCGCCCCAACCTCGGTCGGCATCGTTGCGGCGGCAAAAGCCGTGGCGGATCAAGGGTTGATCGGCAAGGTCTATGTCACCGGCCTTGGCTTGCCGTCGGAAATGAAGGGCCATGTGCAGAGCGGCGCAACCAAAAGCTTCGCCATCTGGAACCCGGTCGACCTCGGTTATACCGTCACCTATGCCGCTGTGCAGTTCATTAAGGGCGAGTTGAAGGGGAAAGCGGGCGAGAAAGTGCCCGTTGGGCGCATGGGCACGCTCACGATCGACGATAAAGGCGAAGCCGCGATGGCGGAGCCCTTCACCTTCGATAAGGATAACGTGCTGAAATACGCCAAGTATTTCTAAGCGACGGTTCAAATAAGAAAATAGGAAAACCGGGGGATATATCCCCCGGCCTGGGGTGTCGGGGACAGCGTCCCCGACGCTCCCGAAGGGAGGGACGAATGGTTCTAGCCGTGGAAGGACTGAAAAAAGTCCTTCGGGGCCGTTGCCGCTTTGCGCGATGGTCGCCTCAGCCTCACGCCGGGCCGCGTCACCGCCTTGATTGGCGAGAATGGCGCGGGGAAATCGACCTTGGTGAAAATCCTCACGGGGATTTACCCGCCGGATGCGGGCAGCCTGCGCCTGGATGGGGTGGAGCGGCATTTCGCGTCGCCCCAGGAATCGCAAGCGGCGGGCATCGCGGCAATCCATCAGGAAACCGTGATGTTCGATGATCTGAGCGTGGCGGAAAATATCTGCGCCGGGCATTGGCCTCGGCATGAGCGCGGCTGGCGGCGGGGATTGATCGACTGGAAAGCTCTGCTGGCCCAGGCCCAGGCAGTGCTGGACCGGCTGGGGGCCGAACTGCCCCTGCAAACCCGCTGCGGCGATCTCTCCATCGCGCAAAAGCATCTGGTGGAAATGGCCCGTGCCCTCTGCCACGACAGCCGCGTGCTGATTATGGACGAGCCGACGGCGGCCCTCTCGCACCGGGAGATCGAGGATCTCTATCGGCTGGTGCGGCAGTTGAAGGCGCAAGGCGTCGCCATTCTCTTCATCTCCCATAAGTTCGATGAAATCTTTGAAATCGCCGATTCCTTTGTCGTGATGCGCGACGGGGCTTTCGTGGCCGACGGGGCGATTGCCGATACCAGCGTCGATGAACTGGTTGCCCTGATGGTTGGGCGGGCGATGGGGGCCGTCTTCCCCAAGCGTGCCGTGCCCATCGGCGCGCCGGTGCTGGAGGTGCGCGACCTGTGCCATCCGACCGAGTTTGCCGAGGTGAGCTTTACGGTGCGCGCCGGGGAAATCCTCGGGTTTTACGGTCTCGTCGGCGCGGGGCGCAGCGAGGTGATGCAGGCGCTGTTTGGCCTTACCCCGGTCAGCGGCGGGACGGTTTCCCTCGGCGGGCAAAGCCTGCGCGTGACCAGCCCGAAGGAGGCCATCGCCGCCGGAATCGCCTATGTGCCCGAGGATCGGCAGAGCCAAGGCGCGATTCTGCCGATGAGCATTCGCGACAATATCACGCTGCCGCTGCTGGAGCGCATTACCGGCGGCTGGTTTCTATCGGCCCGGAAGGAAGGGGCGGTGGCCGAAACCTTCGCGCGGCGGTTGGCGGTGAAAGCGCCGGACTGGCACACCCGCGTCGATGCGCTCTCGGGGGGCAATCAGCAGAAGGTGGTAATCGGCAAATGGCTGGCGACGGCCCCGAAAGTCATCATCCTCGACGAGCCGACCAAGGGGATCGACGTCGGATCGAAAGCCAAGGTGCATGATTTCATGAGCGATCTTGTCGCCGAAGGGCTGGCGGTCATTCTGGTTTCCTCCGAACTGCCGGAGGTCATGGGCATGGCCGACCGCATCATCGTTATGCAGCAGGGCCGCCCCTGCGGCAGTTTTGAGCGCGCCGATTTCGCCACCGACCCCGTCCAAGGGGCGGCGGTGCTGGCGCGCGCGGCGACGGGAGGCTGAGGATGCGGCGCGATCTCATTCTAGCGGCGGTCGTTCTCGGCCTCGCCCTAATCATCGGCTGGCGCGCGCCCGTCTTTCTAACCTTTGCGACGCTCGACGATATCGCCACCGATACCGCGCTGCTGGCGATGATGGCGCTGGCGCAAATGCTGGTGATCTTGACGCGGGGCATCGATCTGTCGGTTGCGGCGATGCTGGCCTTCTGCGGTATGGCGGCGGCTTTGACCGGGCAGGCGTTCCCGGATCTGCCGCTTGGGCTGCTGCTGCTGATCGGGCCGCTCGTCGGCCTCGGCCTCGGTGCCGTCAATGGAGCTTTCGTTGCTTGGTTGAACGTGCCGCCCATTGTCGTGACGCTGGCCAGCATGAGCCTGTACCGGGGCGCAACGTTCCTGCTGAGCGGCGGGCGGTGGGTTTCGTCCCACGATATGCCCGCCGCCTTCCGGGGTTTCCCGACCGAAAGACTATTCGGCCTGACCCATCTCGTCTGGTTTGCGCTGCTGACGATCCTGCTGGCCTATGCCGTGCTGCGCTATAGCCGCTTCGGGCGCTCGATTTACGCCTATGGCGGCAATCCGAGTGCGGCCCGCTATGTTGGGATTGCCTCGGGACGGGTGCTGTTTTCGGTTTATGCGATTAGCGGCGCGGTGGCGGGCCTGTGCGGGGCGCTCTGGGTTGGGCGTTACGGGATTGCGTTCACGGATGCGGCGCAGGGGTTTGAGCTTCAGATCATCGCCGCTTGCGTTATCGGCGGGGTCAGTATCGCGGGCGGCATCGGCACGGTTTTGGGCTGCCTGCTGGGCGTGGCGTTCTTGGGGATGATCGGCAATGCCCTCCCGATCATGGCGATTTCCCCCTTCTGGCAAATGCTGATTTCCGGCGCGGTTATTCTGGCCGCCGTGATGCTCAACCGGCAGAAGGGCCGCGCCGCCAAAATCATTCTGCGCCCGAAATCGGCGGAGGGCACGCGATGACCAGCCTCAAACTCGCGCCGCTGCCGCCATCCTCTTCGCCCTGGGGGCTCCGACTGATGCGCCGATGGGAACTGCTGCTGGCGGCCCTGCTGGTTCTGGTAATGGCCGGAAACAGTCTCGTGTCGCCCTATTTTCTCGATCCCTATAATCTGGCCGACGCCACGGCGAATTTCACCGAAAAGGCGATGGTCGCCCTGCCGATGGCGCTGCTCATCATCGTGCGCGAGATCGATATTTCGGTCGCCTCGATCATGGCGCTCGCCTCGCTCCTCATTGGGCTTGCGGCGGAAGTGGGGGTGGGAATGCCGGGGCTCGTTGCGATCGGAATGCTCACCGGCCTTGCCGCCGGGCTGCTGAACGGCGCGTTGGTGGCGGGGCTGGGGTTGCCGTCCATCGTCGTGACCATAGGCACGCTGTCGCTGTTTCGCGGCATTACGTCAGTCGTGTTGGGCGACCGGGCGATTACGGCTTATCCAGAGGCTTTCACCGACCTTGCGACGGTGAAGCTCATTCCTTTCGTCAACCTGGAGTTCGCGCTTTTCCTGGCGCTTGCGGCGGGGTTCGCGCTGGTCTTGCACGGCACGGTGATCGGGCGGCGGCTGTACGCCATCGGCCTCAACCCCACGGCGGCGCGTTTTTCTGGGCTGAGCGTGGCGCGGACGAAATTGATGCTCTTCGCCCTAACCGGCCTCATCGCCGGGTTGGCCGCCGTCTTCCTAACCGCGCGCATCGGCAGCACCCGCCCGAATATCGCGAGCGGCTGGGAACTTGAGATCATCACAATGGTCATTCTCGGCGGGGTGAGCATTGCGGGCGGGGCCGGAACCATCGGCGGGGTGGTGCTGGCGGTATTCTTGCTGGGGATGGCTGGGTTTGGAATGGGGCTGCTGAATGTGCCCGGCATCGTCATGAGCACGCTGATCGGCCTACTGCTGCTCGTCGCCGTCGCCGTGCCGCAACTTCTGGCGCGGCTGCGCCGGGGAGGGAAATCGTAATGGAAAAAATCGCCTTCGCCATGCAGTTGAAGCCCGGCACCGAAGCCGAGTATCAGCGCCGCCACGATGAGATTTGGCCCGACCTCAGCGCGCTTCTGAAAGAGGCAGGGATTGCCGATTACAGCATTTTTCTCGATCCCCAGAGCCTCACGCTTTTCGCCGTGCTGCGCCGGGCGGCGGGGCATCGGATGGACCGGCTGCCCGAGTATCCGATTATGCAGCGCTGGTGGGCCTTTATGGCCGATCTGATGGTGGTAAACCCGGATAATTCCCCGGTCGTGCGCCCGCTGCCCTGTGTTTTTCATTTGGATTAGATGTTTTTTAGTTGGATTGAGACATGGCGATTGCGGTTTTCGACTGCGGTAAAACCAATCTGAAGCTCTGCGTGCTCGATGGCGGGCGGCTGCTCTGGTCCGATACCCGCCCCAATGCGCCGCTGGCCGGGCCGCCCTACCCCCATGCCGATGCGGCGGGGGCAGAGGCCTGGCTGATCGATCGGCTGGCCCAAGCGGCGGCACGGTTTACGATTACCGATATTGTGCCCGTCACCCACGGTGCCTGTGCGGTCTTGGTGACGGCGGTAGGGGATTTGGTGTTGCCGATCCTCGATTATGAAACGCCCCTGCCGGAAGCGGGGGCCTATACCGCCCTTCGCCCCGATTTCACCGAAACCCTCTCGCCCGATCTGCCCTTAGGCCTCAACCTCGGGCGGCAGATTTTTTGGCTCCAGCAGCAGTTTCCCGCCGAATTTGCGCGGGCGCGCTGGATTTTGCCCTATCCGCAATATTGGGCTTTTCGGTTGAGCGGGCGGGCAGTGAGTGAAGTGACCTCGCTTGGCTGTCACACCGATCTCTGGGCTCCGCGAACGGGCCGTTTCTCCTCCCTGGTCACGGGGCAGGGGTGGCAGGCTTTGTTTCCGCCGCTAGCCGCCGCTGGGGAGGTGGTGGGGCCGATTTCGCCGACCCTGGCCGCCCGCACTGGGTTGCCGCCGACCTGCCGGGTGCGCACGGGGATTCACGATAGCAACGCCTCGTTTCTGCGTCACCGCCTCTCGGCAGAGGAGCCGTTCTCGGTCGTCTCAACGGGAACGTGGATTATCGCGATGGGCGGCGGCGGGGATATACCTCGGCTCGATCCGGCGCGCGATTGTCTTGCGAATGTCGATGCGCTCGGAACGCCGGTGCCCTGCGCGCGCTTCATGGGCGGGCGAGAGTATCAAGTGTTAACCGGCGGGCACGGAACGCCCGACGCCGATCTGACCCGCGCGCTGATGGCGGCGGGGGCGATGATCTTGCCGGGTTTCTCCGAAACCGGCGGGCCGTTTCCGGGGCGGGGCGGCGAAATTCGGGCGGGCGATCTGTCGGCGGACGGGCGGGCGAGTCTCGCCAGCCTCTATCTCGCCCTCATGACCGACGTCTGCCTCGATCTCTGCGGCAGTCAGGGGCCGATCCGGCTGGAAGG
>NZ_LAJY01000035.1 GCF_000963705.1 Elstera litoralis
GGAGCAGCATCTTTTATCGGCGTTGATGGATATTGATCGTACCAGCCTCGCCCTGCGGCAGGCTTATTTGCGCGACCCTGGGAATTTTGATCGGTTTTTGCGCGAGGTCGATGTTCCGCAGGCGATTTTCCCCACGTTTCAAGTATCGGTCATCAATGCGGCGGGGTTTCTCAGCTACAGCAGCACGCAACCGACGACAACCCCGGTGGATCTGCGCGACCGGCTGCATTTTCGCTATCATCTGACCGCGCCGGGCGATGATCTCTACGTGAGCCGCATTTTGGTTGGTCGGGTTTCGAATGCGCTGTCGCTGCAATTTACGCGCAAGATCGTCGATCGCGCAGGCGTGTTTCAAGGGGTGCTGGTGCTCTCGGTTGCGCATAGCTACTTCACCCAATTCCTGAAGGCGGTAGCGATTCCCCCCGATGGGCTCGTAGCCTTCATTGGATTGGATGGTTGGGTCCGCGCGCGCGCCGCGAGTAGCGATGTGTCCGAGACCAATGTGCCGCTGACGGTGTTCGAAACCCCGGTTCAGGATATGCCCTTTCTCGATCCGGCTCGGCCAAATGCGGGGATTTTTCAGATGGTGAGCCCGTTCGACGGTATTAGCCGCCTGGGGTCTTATCGCCGTCTCGGCCCCTACCCGATGGTTGTATTGGTGATGGTCTCCCAAGAGATGGCCGAGCAGGTGGCACGCGGGGTTCAAGGCCCGCTGATCGGCGGCGGGCTTATCTTGAGCCTTGTTCTGGTCGGCGCGACCGGCCTCGGGGTCCGGCAGATTCTGCGGCGGGAGGCGACAATTACCGCTATGATCCAGCGCGAAGCCCAGTTGCGCGATCTTGCCAATAGCGACGTTTTTGACCGGCATCGCCAATCGTCGTTACTTTCTGGATCGTGCGGGGGTTGAGATCGGTCGCGCGCTCCGGCACCGGCGGCCCTTGGCCTTGGCGATGCTCGACCTCGATCATTTCAAACGGATCAACGATCAGTTCGGCCACGCGGGCGGCGATGCCGTTTTGCAAGAGTTGGTGCGACGCGTGCGGACCCGGTTGCGGCGGGAGGATTTGATTGGCCGGTTGGGCGGCGAGGAATTCGCCATCCTCTTGCCCGAAACCGAAATCGATGGGGCCTTGACCGCCCTCGACCTTATTCGCGATATGATCGCCGAAACGCCCTTCCTGCTGCCCGATGGCCGACAGACGCCAGTGACGGCGAGCATCGGCGTGGCCGACTTACGCGCCGATAGCGGTTTTGCGGCGGATACGCTGGAGCAACTGCTGAAACGGGCCGATGATGCGCTTTATGCCGCAAAGCGGGGCGGGCGCAATCGGGTTATCTTCGATGTCGGCCCGTCACCCTTTCCTACGATGGTCCCTAAACTCGATGGCGGTAAGGCCACCGAGATTTAGCTTTGGCTCTAACTTTCTGGGGTGGGCTTGCGTTCGTGGATCAGGTGAACAATCCCGCCGGGTGCCGCGATCCAAAAGCCGGGAAAATCTTCCGGCAGCGGCTCGATAGCGTCGCAGCGATCGACCCCTTGCGCTTCCAGCCACTCGCTCGCGGCTTCAGCATCGGCCGTGCGGACCTCTAACCAAGTTTCGGCCTGGCTGAGGCTCGGCACCCGGTCAATCCAGAGGCGCATGGAGCCGAACTGAAACGTGACGCTGGTTTCATCGACTGAAAGTTGCTCGAAGCCCAGCACATCCCGGTAAAATGCCACCGCTTGCAAAAAATCGCGTGGGGGCATTTTCAGGGCGATGTTTCGACCGGGGGAAAATTGTGGGCGTTCCGGCCCGTCCTCGCGCGTATCCGCCATATTTATCCACTCTCCATCCCGAAAGGATTACACGCCCAAAGCCGGATGACGTCGCGGCGCGGGCGCGGGGCTCTTGGTTCCTACACAGGGACGGCCCAAAAAAAGCATGCCATAAAGCCTATCGGGAGACTATGGCAGAGGCGGTTTCGGTCAAAAAAGCGATGAGGCGCTATTTCTGCCCATCGGCCATCACCCGATTACGCCCGGCCTGTTTGGCCTTGTAGAGCGCTTGGTCGGCGGCCTTCATGACGGCTTCCCAATCGGCATAGCGCGGCGATTTTTCGGCGGCTCCGATGGAAATGGTGATGGTCACTTGCGTCCCCGCCGCTTTGGTTGGGTCTGGCGTTGAGGGTGAGCCATCTGGTTTCGCCTCGGGCCGGTCTTTGCTGCGCACCGTGAAGGGCGTCGCCGCCATCGCCGAGCAGACGGCATCGAGATGCGGTAGGGCTTCGCGCAGGCTGCGGTTGGGGAAGACAACGGTAAACTCTTCGCCGCCATAGCGGAAGTAATGGCCGCCGCCGGTAACATTGGCAATCACTCGGCCCACGCGGCAGAGCACTTGATCGCCGACATCATGGCCGTAGGTATCGTTGAATTTCTTGAAATGATCGACATCGAGCATGGCGATCACATAGCGCTCGCCAACCGTATTCAGCAGGCTTTTCAGCGCCCGGCGGCCCGGCAGGCCGGTAAGCTCGTCGTGGAAAGCCACGCGGTAGGAGTTTTGGATCAGCGCCACGATCAGCGCCGCGCCCGCCGTGCTGAAATAGATAGCGCGGTAGACGCGGCTATCGCCCAGCGCAATACCGACCATGCCGAGCAGTAGGACCGTTAGAAGCCCGGTTTCGAGCGGCGTGGCCCGGCGGCGGAACTGCCAGAGCAGGCAGCCGGCGGCAATCAGCGTGAAGACCAGGGCGGTATCGGGCAGATATAGCCGCCGGGCGGCACCCTCCACCAGCAGCGTTCGCAACCAGAAGGGCGTTGGCTGGCCATTGGCGGCATGGGCGAGAATGATGAGGGCCGGGTAGACGATAAAGGCGACCCGCTCTAACCCTGGCCGGTTGAACAGCCCCCTTTCCGGCAAGGTTGCGAGGCAGGCAACCATGATCGGCCAGTACCATGCCGCGCCGAAGCGCAATGTGTCGGCAGTAAAAGGGGCGCGGCCCGTTTGCTCCAGCAGGGCATGGATGGCCCCGAGCGCGACGAAGACCATCACCATATTGCCGACGCGGAACCGCCACGCAATCGCGGCCCCGGCTAAGCAGACAAGCCAGGGGAGCGCCGCGAAAAGGTTGCCCCATTCCGGTTCGGCCGCTTGCTGGAACAATAGGGCGGCCAGTAGGGCGGCCCCAGGCAGCGCCAGAAAATCGAGCATGCGACGGAGTGCGGGTGGCACCTGTTCACCTTCGTCCGAACGTGGAAGCAGAGATCAGCTTAGCGTCAAATTAGAGCAAATGCCCGCTATTTCTGAAACGCACGCGGTGACAGTTTTATTCGTCGTCCGGGCCATCGGTTTCAGCCATTCCCAAGGCGCGCTTATAGAGATCGAGCAGGGTTTCTTGTTCCTGCCGGTCGATTTCTTCCAGTTTCCGTA
>NZ_LAJY01000350.1 GCF_000963705.1 Elstera litoralis
TCGCGGAAAAGAGAGGCGAGACCGTCCTGCATTAAACCAACCGTACCTTGTTACGCAGTCGCATCAAGCCCAAACACCGTATGCAGAGCCCGCAGCGCCAATTCCGTATATTCCTCGGCAATCAGGACCGAGACTTTAATTTCCGAGGTGGTGATGACCTGGATGTTGATGTTCTTCGCCGCCAGGGTTTCGAACATTTTCAACGCCACGCCAGCATGGCTGCGCATGCCGACCCCGACCACCGATACTTTAGCCACAGCCGGATCCGGAATAAGCTGGGAATATTCAATGGTTTCCTTGGCATCGCGCAGAACTTGCAGCGCGCGTTCCAAATCGGCCCGGCCAATCGTAAACGTCAGATCGGTGGTTTTACCGTCGGCGGAGACATTCTGAACGATCATATCGACGTTCACGGCGGCGTCGGCGAGCGGGCCGAAAATAGCAGCCGCCACGCCGGGCCGGTCGGCCACTTTGGCGAGGGTGATTTTGGCTTCGTCCCGGCTATAGGCAATACCGCTGACCAGATGTTGTTCCACGATCTCGTCCTCATCCACAACTAAGGTTCCGGGCACATCGGCAAAGCTGGACAGCACTTGCACCCGCACCCGATGTTTCATCGCCATTTCAACCGAGCGCGGTTGCAGAACCTTAGCGCCCAGCGAGGCCATTTCGAACATTTCTTCGTAGCTGATCTTATCGAGCTTCCGG